>NZ_JBPQTV010000015.1:0-43267 GCF_051386515.1 Streptomyces sp. URMC 123
TCACCCACGGAGTGGATGCCCTCACGCTTGAGGCAGTTGTACGAGCGGACCGTGAGCTCCAGCTCCTCGATCGGCAGCGCGAGGTCGGCGGCCAGGGCGGCGTCCGTGGGGGACGGGCCCATGTCGATGCCCTCGGCGTCGATGTTGAGCTCGCGGGCCAGGCCGAACAGCTCGACCAGGGTCTTGCCGGCGGACGCCATGGCGTCGCGCGGGCGCATGGCCTGCTTGGTCTCGACGTCGACGATCAGCTTGTCGAAGTCGGTGCGCTGCTCGACACGGGTCGCCTCGACCTTGTAGGTGACCTTGAGCACCGGGCTGTAGATGGAGTCGACCGGAATGCGGCCGATCTCCTGGCCCAGCTGCTTGTTCTGGACGGCGGAGACGTAGCCGCGACCGCGCTCGACGGTCAGCTCCATCTCCAGCTTGCCCTTGCCGTTGAGGGTGGCGAGGACCAGGTCGGGGTTGTGCACCTCGACACCGGCCGGCGGGGCGATGTCCGCGGCGGTGACCAGCCCGGGGCCCTGCTTGCGCAGGTACATCACGACCGGCTCGTCGTGCTCCGAGGAGACGACGAGCTGCTTGATGTTGAGGATGAGGTCGGTGACGTCCTCCTTGACGCCCGGCACGGTGGTGAACTCGTGCAGGACACCGTCGATCCGGATGCTGGTGACGGCGGCACCGGGGATCGAGGAGAGGAGCGTACGGCGCAGGGAGTTGCCGAGGGTGTAGCCGAAGCCCGGCTCCAGCGGCTCGATCACGAACCGGGAGCGGTACTCGTCGACGACCTCTTCGGTCAGAGAGGGGCGCTGAGCGATCAGCATGAGGAATTGCCTCCAGTCTTCGGCACCCGCTATTTGATGCCGAGTCCTTACAGGGTACGGGCGGCACGGCCGGAAAGGCCGTACCGCCCGTTGAAGCCACTCTGTGCGAGCGACGCGTGGGACGCGGAGAGCGTCAGACGCGGCGGCGCTTCGGCGGGCGGCAGCCGTTGTGCGGGGTGGGGGTGACGTCCTGGATCGAACCCACCTCGAGGCCGGTGGCCTGGAGGGAGCGGATCGCGGTCTCACGGCCGGAGCCGGGACCCTTGACGAACACGTCCACCTTGCGCATGCCGTGCTCCTGCGCGCGGCGGGCGGCCGACTCGGCGGCCATCTGCGCGGCGAAGGGGGTGGACTTGCGCGAGCCCTTGAAGCCGACGTGGCCGGCGGAGGCCCAGGAGATCACGTTGCCGGTGGGGTCGGTGATCGAAACGATGGTGTTGTTGAACGTGCTCTTGATGTGCGCGTGGCCGTGAGCGACGTTCTTCTTTTCCTTGCGGCGCACCTTCTTGGCAGCGCCCTGACGGCCCTTCGGAGGCATGTATTACTCTCCCGTGGAGGTGGTCGGTCCTACAGCGAAGACCGCTGGTGGTGCGGCCCGGGGGTCGACCCCCGGCGTCCGCAGCGTCCTGCTGAGGACTACTTCTTGCCCGGCTTCTTCTTACCGGCGATGGCGCGACGCGGGCCCTTGCGGGTGCGGGCGTTGGTGTGAGTGCGCTGACCGTGGACCGGCAGGCCACGACGGTGACGCAGACCCTGGTAGCAACCGATCTCGACCTTGCGGCGGATGTCGGCCTGGATCTCGCGACGGAGGTCACCCTCGGTCTTGTAGTTGGCGTCCACGTACTCGCGGATCTTGACCAGGTCCTCCTCGACCAGGTCGCGAACGCGGGTGTCGGGGTTCACACCGGTGTTCTTCAGCGTCTCCTGGGCACGGGTGCGACCGATGCCGAAGACGTAGGTGAGGGCGACCTCGACGCGCTTCTCACGCGGGAGGTCAACGCCGGAGAGGCGTGCCATTGAGTGGCTCCTGATGTGTATCGGAGGTCTTCCGCAGCACCGCTCCCGGCGGCCGTGTCAGGTACCGGCCGGGTCCCCGGCCTCCGCCGGGGGTGTCGGCCCCAGGGGGGCCGGGTGACTGCGTATGTACGTTTATCGCTTGCGTCGCGCGAAGAAACTGCGAGGTGCGGGTGGTGTGTGCGTCAGCCCTGGCGCTGCTTGTGGCGCAGGTTGTCGCAGATGACCATGACCCGGCCGTGGCGGCGGATCACCTTGCACTTGTCGCAGATCTTCTTGACGCTCGGCTTGACCTTCATGGGATGTGAGGTTCTCCGGGTCAGTGCCTTCCCCCACGGGAGCGGGGTGCGGGCAAGATCTACTTGTAGCGGTAGACGATCCGGCCGCGCGTGAGGTCGTACGGGGACAGCTCCACCACGACCCGGTCGTCGGGCAGAATACGGATGTAGTGCATCCGCATCTTCCCGCTGATGTGCGCGAGGACCTTGTGACCGTTCTGGAGCTCCACCTTGAACATGGCGTTCGGCAGGGACTCAATCACGGTGCCCTCAATCTCGATGGCACCTTGCTTCTTGGCCACGCTTCGCCCTTCGAATCGGCTACCTTGATCGACTTCCATGCCCGTATACGGACATACGGATGCACGAGAGCCGACGCGTTAGTCTACGCCAGGGCCACGCAAAACACTAATCGGGTCAGGCTGCCCACCCGAGAAGATCCTTACGCGGGGCCCCTTCGGCGTGTCCCGGCCGGGGCGCCCGGGGGCGTCCGGCGGGGGTGTCCGGCCGGCGTGTACGACGGGGCCCGGCCGGGGGGTGTGTCCGGCCGGCCCTCGGCGCGGCTCAGGCCAGCGGGTCGGGCGCCGCGGTGACGCCGTACTGCGCGAGCTTGGCCTTGCCGCCGTCGACGGCGGTGAGGACCAGCGGGCCCTCCTCGGTCAGCGCCACCGAGTGCTCCCAGTGCGAGGACCAGGTGCCGTCGTCGGTCTTGACCGTCCAGTCGTCCTCGAGGACGTGCGTCTTCGGGGTGCCCAGGCTGACCATCGGCTCGATCGCGATGCAGAAGCCGGGCACCAGCCGGGGGCCGCGGCCGCGGCGGCGGTCGACGTAGTTCAGCAGGTGCGGGTCCATGTGCATCTGGGAGCCGATGCCGTGGCCGCCGTAGTCCTCGATGATCCCGTACTTGCCGGTGGCGGGGCGGGGCTGGCGGCGGATGTACCCCTCGATCGCCTTGGAGATGTCGACCAGCCGGTTGCCCTGCTTCACCGCGGCGATGCCGGCCCACATCGACTCCTCGGTCACCCGGCTGAGCTCGGTCAGCTCCGGGGCGTGACCGGTGCCGACGAAGGCCGTGAAGGCCGCGTCGGCGTGCCAGCCGTCGATGATGGCGCCGGCGTCGATGGAGATGATGTCGCCGTCCTTCAGGACGGTCCTCGTGTCCGGGATGCCGTGGACGACGACCTCGTTCACCGAGGTGCAGATGGTGGCGGGGAACCCGCCGTAGCCCAGGAAGTTCGACGTGGCGCCGTGCTCCGCGATCACCTTGCGGGCGACGTCGTCCAGGTCCTTGGTCGTGGCGCCCGGCACCGCCGCCTCCCGGCACGCGGCGTGGATCGCCGCCACGACCAGCCCCGCCTCACGCATCTTCGCGATCTGCTCGGGGGTCTTGATCTCCACCATGGGCCTGCCGCCTTCTGCTTTCCGTCATGGGTTCCGCTGTCTGCTCCAGACAACAGTACGGCCGCGGTCCCCCTGGGGGGGCACCGCGGCCGTCAGTGAGCCGTCTGCCGGGCCCGGCCCGGCCGTCGGGCCGCGCCGTGCGCCCGGCCGTCAGGCCGCCGGGTTCTTGAGCGCGTCCATCGCCCGCTCGGTCACCTCGGCGACCTTGCCGAGCGCGGAGATCGTGACCACCAGGTCCTGGGCCTTGTAGTAGTCGATGATCGGCTCGGTCTCGCGGTGGTAGACCTCGAGGCGCTTGCGGACGGTGTCCTCACTGTCGTCCTCGCGCTGGTACAGCTCGCCGCCGCAGGCGTCGCAGACGCCCTCGGCGCGCGGCGGGTTGTAGATCACGTGGAAGATGTGGCTGCTGTCCTTGCGGCACATCCGGCGGCCGGCGATCCGCTTGACCACCTCGTCCTCCGGGACCTCCAGGTCCAGCACGGCGTCCAGCCGCACGCCGTCCGCCTGCAGGATGCCGTCCAGCGCCTCCGCCTGCGCCAGGTTGCGGGGGAAGCCGTCCAGCAGGAAGCCGTCCGCGGCGTCGGCCGCGTGCATCCGGTCCGCGGCCATGCCGATGGTGACCTCGTCCGGCACGAGCTGACCCGCCCGCATGTACTCCTGCGCCTGGCGACCCAGCGGGGTCCCCTGGCTGATGTTGGCCCGGAACAGGTCGCCCGTGGAGATGTGCGGAATGCCGAGGTTCTTGGCCAGGTAGGCGGCCTGAGTGCCCTTGCCCGCACCAGGCGGCCCGACGAGGACGATTCGCATCAGCGGAGGAACCCTTCGTAGTTGCGCTGCTGGAGCTGGCTCTCGATCTGCTTCACCGTCTCCAGACCCACACCCACGATGATCAGGATGCTCGTCCCACCGAACGGGAAGTTCTGGTCGGCGTTGAAGGCGACCAACGCCATCGTCGGCACCAGCGCGATCAGACCCAGGTACAGCGACCCCGGCCAGGTGATCCGGTTGAGCACGTAGCTCAGGTACTCAGCAGTAGGTCGACCAGCCCGGATACCCGGGATGAAGCCACCATACTTCTTCATGTTGTCGGCGACTTCCTCGGGGTTGAACGAGATCGCGACATAGAAGAAGGCGAAGAAAACGATCAGCAGGAAGTACGTGGTGATGTAAACCGGGTGGTCACCGCGGATGAAGTTCGCGGAGATCCACTGCGCCCAGCCCGCCTGCGAGCCGCTGAACTGAACGATCAGGGCCGGAATGTAGAGCAGCGACGAGGCGAAGATGACGGGAATCACACCCGCCTGGTTCACCTTCAGCGGGATGTAGGTGGAGGTGCCGCCGTACGACCGCCGGCCGATCATGCGCTTCGCGTACTGCACCGGGATGCGGCGCTGCGCCTGCTCGACGAAGACCACCAGGCCGACCATCGCCAGGCCCATGAGGACCACCGCGCCGAAGTCCACCCAGCCGTCCGCGATCTTGCCCTGGAGCTTGATCTGCCACAGTGCGCCCGGGAAGCCGGCCGCGATGGAGACGAACATCAGGATGGACATGCCGTTGCCGATGCCCCGGTCGGTCACGAGCTCGCCGAGCCACATGATCAGGGCCGTGCCGGCGCACATGGTGATGACCATGGTCACGGTCACGAAGATCGACCGGTCCGGGATGATCTGGTCGCGGACCGCGCACTGCGGGAAGAGCGAGCCCTGCCGGGCCGCCGCCACCACGCCGGTGCCCTGGAGCACCGAGAGCGCCACGGTCAGATACCGGGTGTACTGCGTGATCTTTGCCTGACCGACCTGGCCCTCCTTCTTGAGGGCCTCCAGCCGCGGGATCACCACGGTGAGCAGTTGCAGGATGATGCTCGCCGTGATGTACGGCATGATCCCGAGCGCGAAGATCGTCAACTGAAGCAGCGCGCCACCGCTGAACATGTTCACGAGGCCGAAGAGGTCGCCGCCGCCCTTGGCCTCGTTCATGCACTGGTTGACGTTCTTGAAGCTGACGCCCGGCACCGGGATGTGCGCCCCGAGCCGGAAGAGCACGATGATGCCCAACGTGAACAGCAGCTTCTTGCGCAGGTCGGGCGTCTTGAACGCCCGGGCGAACGCGGTCAGCACGGTGCCTCCTGCGACCCCCGCGTATCTGCGCGAGAGGTGACGGTCTTGAGGATCGACGAATACGAGTCAGTCAAAGCCGCGCGGACCGGGCCGCGCGGCTTGGGGTCCGGGGTCCACGGCCTCAGGCCGCTGATGCCACAGCCCCCGGGGAAATACAGCAACAGTGCACGCCACCTTACCGGCGAGTGTGCCCCGCTTGGAACGACCAACCGGGGATGCCCCTTTTGAGGGGCATCCCCGGTCGATGTCTCATCGGGCTCAGACGAGCTCGGTGACGGTGCCGCCAGCGGCGGTGATCTTCTCCTTGGCGGAGCCGGAGACGGCGTCGACCGTCACCTGCAGCGCCACGGAGATCTCGCCGGTGCCGAGCACCTTGACGAGCTGGTTCTTGCGAACCGCACCCTTGGCGACCAGATCGGCCACCGTGACCTCGCCACCCTGCGGGTAGAGCGCGGCCAGCTTGTCCAGGTTCACGACCTGGTACTCGGTGCGGAACGGGTTCTTGAAGCCCTTGAGCTTCGGGAGACGCATGTGGAGGGGCATCTGCCCACCCTCGAAGCGCTCCGGAACCTGGTACCGGGCCTTGGTGCCCTTGGTGCCACGACCTGCGGTCTTACCCTTCGACGCCTCACCACGACCCACACGGGTCTTGGCGGTCTTGGCGCCCGGGGCGGGCCGGAGGTTGTGGACCTTCAGCGGGTTCTGCTCCGCCATGTCAGTCGACCTCCTCGACCGTCACGAGGTGGCGGACGGTGTGCACCATGCCGCGGATCTCGGGGCGGTCCTCCTTGACAACCACGTCGTTCAGGCGCTTGAGCCCGAGCGAACGCAGGGTGTCGCGGTGGTTCTGCTTGCTACCGATGTACGACTTCGTCTGCGTGACCTTGAGGCGAGCCATTACGCACCCGCCCCAGCACGCGCACGGAGCAGAGCCGCGGGGGCGACGTCCTCGAGGGGCAGACCGCGGCGAGCCGCGATCTCCTCGGGACGCTGCAGGCCCTTGAGGGCCGCCACGGTCGCGTGCACGATGTTGATCGCGTTGTCGGAGCCGAGCGACTTCGACAGGATGTCGTGAACGCCGGCGCACTCGAGCACGGCACGCACCGGGCCACCGGCGATAACACCGGTACCGGGGGACGCCGGCTTGAGCAGGACGACGCCCGCGGCCTTCTCACCCTGAATGGGGTGGGGGATGGTGCCCTGAATCCGGGGGACCTTGAAGAAGTGCTTCTTGGCCTCCTCCACACCCTTGGCGATGGCGGCCGGCACCTCCTTGGCCTTGCCGTATCCGACACCCACGGTGCCGTCACCGTCGCCCACCACGACCAGCGCGGTGAAGCTGAAGCGACGACCACCCTTCACAACCTTGGCGACGCGGTTGATGGCGACAACGCGCTCGACGTAAGCGGTCTTCTCGGCAGCTGCGCCGCCGTCCCGCCGGTCCTTCCGGTCCCGCCGCTCGCCGCCACCGGCACCGCTCCCGCGGCGCTGGGGTCCAGCCATTGGAATTACCTCTCTCGTTTACGTCCGCTAGCTACGGAACCGGCTCAGAACTTGAGTCCGGCTTCGCGGGCGGCGTCCGCCAGAGCCGCGATGCGCCCGGCGTACTGGTTACCACCGCGGTCGAACACGACGGCCTCGACACCCGCGGCCTTGGCGCGCTCGGCGACCAGGGCACCAACCTGCTTGGCCTGGGCGCTCTTGTCGCCCTCGCCACCACGGATGGAGGTGTCCAGGGTCGACGCGGAGGCGAGCGTGTGGCCCGCGACGTCGTCGATGACCTGAGCGACCATGTGGCGGTTGGACCGCGTCACGACCAGGCGGGGGCGCTCCGGCGTACCGGAGATCCGCTTGCGGACGCGGATGTGGCGACGCTTGGCGGCGGCGCGCTTGTACGCGTCACCCTTAGCGATCTTCACACCGTATGTCATGGCTTACTTACCAGCCTTTCCGACCTTGCGGCGGATGACCTCGCCCGCGTACTTCACGCCCTTGGCCTTGTACGGATCGGGCTTGCGCAGCTTGCGGATGTTCGCGGCGACCTCGCCGACCTTCTGCTTGTCGATGCCCTCGACCGAGAACTTGGTGGGGGACTCGACCTTGAAGGTGATGCCTTCCGGCGCCTCGATGAGGATCGGGTGGCTGTAGCCCAGCGCGAACTCCAGGTTGGAGCCCTTCGCCTGGACGCGGTAACCAACACCGCTGATCTCGAGCGCCTTGCTGTAACCCTGGGTCACACCGGTGATCATGTTCGCCACCAGCGTGCGGGACAGGCCGTGGAGGGCCTTGTTCTGACGCTCGTCGTTGGGGCGGGTCACCTGGAGGGTGCCGTCCTCGCCCTTAGCGATCTCGATCGGCGCGGCGACGGTGTGGGAGAGGGAACCCTTGGGGCCCTTCACCGAGACCGTCCGGCCATCGATGGTGACGTCCACACCGGCGGGAACCTGGATGGGCAGCTTGCCAATACGCGACATGCTCTATTCCTCCGTTCCCGACTACCAGACGTAGGCGAGGACTTCCCCACCCACGCCCTTCTTCTGCGCCTGCTTGTCGGTGAGGAGACCGTGCGACGTGGAGATGATCGCCACGCCCAGGCCGCCGAGCACCTTCGGCAGGTTGGTGGACTTTGCGTAGACCCGCAGACCCGGCTTGGAAATCCGCTTGATGCCTGCGATCGAGCGCTCGCGGTTCGGGCCGAACTTCAGCTCGAGGACGAGGTTCTTGCCAACCTCGGCGTCCTCGACCTTCCAGCCGGTGATGAAGCCCTCCTGCTGGAGGATCTCCGCGATGTGCGACTTGATCTTGCTGTGCGGCATCGACACGGTGTCGTGGTATGCCGAGTTCGCGTTTCGCAGACGAGTCAGCATGTCTGCGATCGGGTCGGTCATGGTCATGATGGCCTTCGGCCTCTCTCGCCGGGGTTTCCTATCTGCGCCATCCCTCTCCCCGAGCTGAGTCGGAGCGGGTGCGGCGCGGGGACCTACGGCGTAGTAAGACGGTCATGGGCGGCGGGCGCCCAACCCTTCCACTCTACGGGAGAGAAAAGGGAATGCTTTACGGGAGCCCGCCATCCATTTGCTTACCGAGAGTCCGGCATCAACCCAAAAGGGCTGATTACCAGGAACTCTTGGTCACGCCCGGCAGCTCGCCACGGTGAGCCATCTCACGAAGGCACACGCGGCACAGGCCGAACTTGCGGTAGACGGAGTGGGGCCGGCCGCAGCGGTTGCAACGGGTGTAAGCGCGCACCTTGAACTTCGGCTTGCGCTCGGCCTTAGCGATCAGAGCCTTCTTCGCCACGGTCAGTTCTCCTTGAACGGGAAGCCGAGGTGACGGAGGAGGGCACGACCCTCGTCGTCGTTGGTCGCCGTGGTGACCACGGTGATGTCCATGCCCCGGACCCGGTCGATCTTGTCCTGGTCGATCTCGTGGAACATGACCTGCTCCGTGAGACCGAAGGTGTAGTTGCCCCGGCCGTCGAACTGCTTCGGCGACAGACCGCGGAAGTCGCGGATGCGCGGCAGCGCCAGCGACAGCAGGCGGTCCAGGAACTCCCACATCCGGTCACCGCGGAGGGTGACGTGGGCACCGATCGGCTGACCCTCGCGCAGCTTGAACTGCGCGATGGACTTCCGGGCCTTGGTGACGGCCGGCTTCTGACCGGTGATCGTGGCGAGGTCGCGGATGGCGCCCTCGATCAGCTTGGAGTCGCGGGCGGCGTCGCCCACACCCATGTTGACAACGATCTTGGTCAGACCCGGGATCTGCATGACGTTCTCGTACGAGAACTCCTCACGCAGCTTGCCCTGGATCTCGTCGCGGTAGCGCTGCTTCAGACGCGGCGCGTTGGTGGTGGCAGTCATCAGATGTCCTCACCGGTCCGCTTGGCAACGCGGATCTTGTTGCCCTCGTCGTCGAAGCGGTATCCGACGCGGGTGACGACCTTCTTGCCGTCCTTCTCCACCACGAGCTGAACGTTGCTCACGTGGATCGGGGCCTCGGTCGTCACGATGCCGCCGGTCTTCGAGCCACGAGCGGTCTGGCCGGCCTTGGTGTGCTTCTTGACCCGGTTGACACCCTCGACCAGGACGCGGTTGTCGGCGGGGAAGGCCTGAATGACCTTGCCCTGCTTGCCCTTGTCCTTGCCGGTGATGACCTGAACCAGGTCGCCCTTCTTGATCTTCATCGGTTACAGCACCTCCGGCGCGAGCGAGATGATCTTCATGAACTTCTTCTCGCGCAGCTCACGGCCCACGGGGCCGAAAATACGGGTGCCGCGGGGGTCGCCATCGTTCTTGAGGATGACGGCCGCGTTCTCGTCGAAGCGGATGTACGAGCCGTCCGGACGGCGGCGCTCCTTGACGGTGCGCACGACGACCGCCTTGACGACGTCGCCCTTCTTCACGTTGCCACCGGGGATCGCGTCCTTGACGGTGGCGACGATGACGTCACCGATGCCCGCGTAGCGACGACCCGAGCCACCGAGAACACGGATGCAAAGGATCTCCTTCGCACCAGTGTTGTCGGCGACGCGCAGTCGCGACTCCTGCTGGATCACGTCTATCTCCTGATCGTCTGCCGGTTCCCGGCAGGGGCTGCGTCAGCAGCCCCTGCCGAGCCTGGCGGAACTGTCCAGAAGGCAAATGCCTTCAGGCTGGTTCTTTGGAATCCCCTTGCGGGAATTACCTACTTGGCCTTCTCGAGGATCTCGACGACGCGCCAGCGCTTCGTCGCGGACAGCGGCCGGGTCTCCATGAGGAGGACACGGTCGCCGATACCCGCGGCGTTCTGCTCGTCGTGCGCCTTGAGCTTGTTGGTACGGCGGATGACCTTGCCGTACAGCGCGTGCTTGACGCGGTCCTCGACGGCGACGACGACGGTCTTGTCCATCTTGTCGCTGACGACCAGACCCTCACGGGTCTTGCGGAAACCGCGCTCGTTCGTCTCAGTCACATTCTTCTCGCTCATCAGGCGCTCTCCACCGTCTCGATGCCGAGCTCGCGCTCCCGCATCAGGGTGTAGATCCGGGCGATGTCCTTGCGGACGGCCTTCAGCCGGCCGTGGTTCTCGAGCTGTCCGGTCGCCGCCTGGAAGCGGAGGTTGAACAGCTCCTCCTTGGCCTCACGGAGCTTGGCAACGAGTTCCTCGTTGTTCAGCTCGCGCAGCTCTGACGCCTTGGTACCGGCCGCCATCACGACTCACCTGCCTCGCGCCGAACGATCCGGCACTTCATCGGAAGCTTGTGCGCGGCGCGGGTCAGCGCCTCGCGAGCAATCTTCTCGTTCGGGTAGGACAGCTCGAACATCACCCGACCGGGCTTGACGTTCGCGACCCACCACTCCGGAGAACCCTTACCGGAACCCATGCGGGTCTCGGCGGGCTTCTTCGTGAGCGGGCGGTCCGGGTAAATGTTGATCCAGACCTTGCCACCACGCTTGATGTGGCGGGTCATGGCGATACGAGCCGACTCGATCTGACGGTTCGTCACGTACGCCGGGGTGACCGCCTGGATGCCGTACTCACCGAACGCAACCTCGGTACCACCCTTGGCCATGCCATTGCGCTTGGGGTGGTGCTGCTTGCGGTGCTTGACCCTACGGGGGATCAGCATGTCGGTCAGGCCTCCGTTCCGGTGGTCTCCGCCGGAGCGGCAGCGGCGGGCGCCTCGGCCTTGGGGGCCTCGGCAGCCGCGTTCTGCTGCTGCGGCTTACGGCCGCGGCCGCCACGCTCGCCACCACGGCCACCACGGGCCGGGCGGTCGGCGCCACCGCGCGACGGGCGGTTGCCCGCGCGGGCGGCAGCGTTCTCGGCGCGCACCTCGGCGATGTTCTTGACGTCGCCCTTGTAGATCCAGACCTTCACGCCGATGCGGCCGAAGGTGGTCTTGGCCTCGAAGAAGCCGTACTCGACGTTCGCGCGGAGGGTGTGCAGCGGCACACGGCCCTCGCGGTAGAACTCCGAGCGGGACATCTCGGCGCCGCCGAGACGGCCACCACACTGGATCTTGATGCCCTTGGCGCCGGCCTTCATGGCGGACTGCATGCTCTTGCGCATGGCCCGACGGAAGGAGACGCGGGAGGACAGCTGCTCGGCAACGGCCTGGGCCACGAGCTGAGCGTCGACCTCGGGGTTCTTGACCTCGAGGATGTTCAGCTGGACCTGCTTGCCGGTGAGCTTCTCGAGGTCACCGCGGATGCGGTCGGCCTCGGCGCCACGGCGGCCGATGACGATGCCCGGACGAGCGGTGTGGATGTCCACGCGGACACGGTCACGGGTGCGCTCGATCTCAACCTTCGAGATGCCGGCGCGCTCCATGCCGGACGTCATCATCCGACGGATGGCGACGTCTTCCTTGACGTAGTCCTTGTACAGCTTGTCGGCGTACCAGCGAGACTTGAAGTCCGTGGTGATGCCGAGCCGGAACCCATGCGGGTTAACCTTCTGGCCCATTACCGGGTTCCTTCCTTGCTGCTGACGACCACGGTGATGTGGCTGGTCCGCTTGCGGATCCGGTAGGCGCGGCCCTGGGCGCGCGGACGGAACCGCTTCAGGGTCGGGCCCTCGTCGACGTAGGCCTCGGAGATGTAGAGGCTGTCGACATCGGTGTGGTCGTAGTTGTGCGCGGCGTTGGCGATGGCGCTGTCCAGCACCTTGCCGACGGGCACGCTGGCGGCCTGCGGGGCGAAACGCAGGACCGCCTGAGCCTCCGTGGCATTCATGCCACGGATGAGGTCCACCACGCGGCGGGCCTTCATGGGCGTGACGCGGATGTACCGCGCCTGGGCCCTGGCTTCCATGGTTGTCCCTTCGGTGTCAGTCATATGGTCTTCGCTATTCCGCAGATCAGCGACGACGCGACTTGCGGTCGTCCTTCTCATGGCCGCGGAAGGTGCGGGTCGGCGCGAACTCGCCGAGCTTGTGGCCGACCATCGACTCGGTGACGAACACCGGGACGTGCTTGCGGCCGTCGTGCACCGCGATCGTGTGGCCGAGCATGGCCGGGACGATCATCGAGCGGCGGGACCAGGTCTTGATGACGTTCTTGGTGCCGGCTTCGTTCTGGACATCCACCTTCTTGATCAGGTGGTCGTCGACGAAGGGCCCCTTCTTGAGACTACGCGGCATCTAAACCCGCTCCTAGCGCTTCTTGTTCGTCTTGCGGCGGCGGACGATGTACTTGTTGCTCGCCTTCTTGGGAGAACGAGTACGACCCTCCTTCTGACCCCACGGGGAGACCGGGTGGCGACCACCGGAGGTCTTGCCCTCACCACCACCGTGCGGGTGGTCAACCGGGTTCATCGCCACACCGCGAACGGTCGGGCGAACGCCCTTCCAGCGCATACGGCCGGCCTTGCCCCAGTTGATGTTCGACTGCTCGGCGTTGCCGACCTCGCCGACGGTGGCGCGGCAGCGGACGTCGACCAGGCGGACCTCACCGGACGGCATGCGCAGGTGGGCGTAGGCGCCCTCCTTCGCCAGCAGCTGGACGGAAGAGCCCGCGGAGCGAGCGATCTTCGCGCCGCCGCCGGGCCGCAGCTCGATGGCGTGGATGGTCGTACCCACCGGGATGTTGCGCAGCGGCAGGTTGTTGCCCGGCTTGATGTCGGCCCCGGGGCCGTTCTCGATCCGGTCGCCCTGGCCCAGCTTGGCGGGGGCGAGGATGTAGCGCTTCTCGCCGTCCGCGTAGTGGAGCAGCGCGATGCGCGCGGTGCGGTTGGGGTCGTACTCGATGTGCGCGACCTTGGCCGGCACGCCGTCCTTGTCGTGACGACGGAAGTCGATCACTCGGTAGGCGCGCTTGTGGCCACCGCCCTGGTGGCGAACGGTCACACGACCGGCGTTGTTACGGCCGCCCTTGCTGTGCAGGGGGCGGACCAGCGACTTCTCCGGCGTGGACCGCGTGATCTCGACGAAGTCGGCGACGCTGGAGCCACGACGGCCCGGGGTCGTCGGCTTGTACTTGCGGATACCCATTTCTCAGTCCTCGGAAGATTCCGGACTTCTGGACGCTCCGATCTCCGTTAGGAGACCGGGCCGCCGAAGATGTCGATACGGTCGCCCTCGGCGAGGGTCACGATGGCGCGCTTGGTGTCCTTGCGCTTGCCGAAACCGGTGCGGGTCCGCTTGCGCTTGCCCTGGCGGTTGATCGTGTTCACCCCGGTGACCTTGACCGAGAAGACCGCCTCGACGGCCTGCTTGATCTGGGTCTTGTTCGCGCGCGGGTCGACGATGAACGTGTACTTGTTCTCGTCCAGCAGCGCGTAGCTCTTCTCGGAGACCACGGGCTTGACGAGAACGTCACGCGGGTCCGTGAAGGTCTTGCTGGTGATCGTGGCCTCGGACATCAGGCCTCGCTCCCTTCGGTCTCAACGGCCTTGGGGCCAGACACGAAGGACTCGAAGGCGGCCTGGGTGAAGACCACGTCGTCGGAGACGAGCACGTCGTACGTGTTCAGCTGGCCCGGCTCCAGGATGTGGACCTGGGGCAGGTTGCGGGCGGACAGCCACGCGGCCTCGTCGGACCGCTCGGCGACCAGGAGCAGGTTCTTGCGCTCGCTGATCTTGCCGAACAGGGTCTTGGCGGCCTTGGTGGAGATGTCGCCCTCGACCACGCCGGAGACGACGTGGATGCGGGAGTGACGCGCCCGGTCGGAGAGGGCACCGCGCAGGGCGGCGGCCTTCATCTTCTTCGGGGTCCGCTGCGAGTAGTCACGCGGCACGGGACCGTGCACGACGCCACCACCGGCGAACTGCGGCGCGCGGGTCGAACCCTGACGGGCGCGACCGGTGCCCTTCTGGCGGTACGGCTTCTTGCCACCGCCGCGGACCTCGCCACGAGTCTTGGTCTTGTGCGTGCCCTGGCGGGCAGCGGCCAGCTGCGCGACGACGACCTGGTGGATCAGCGGAATGCTGACCTGCGCGTCGAAGATCTCCGCGGGGAGCTCGACGGTCCCGGCCTTGTCGCCAGCCGGCGAAAGGATGTCAATGGTGCTCATCGGTTACCTCAGGCCCCCTTGGCCGCGGTACGGACCAGGACGAGGCCGCCGTTCGGACCAGGAACCGCTCCCTTGATGAGGAGCAGACCCTTCTCCGCGTCAACGGCGTGGACGGTCAGGTTCTGGGTGGTGACCCGCTCGTTGCCCATGCGGCCGGCCATGCGCAGGCCCTTGAACACGCGGCCCGGGGTGGCGCAGCCACCGATGGAACCGGGCGAGCGGTGCTTGCGCTGCGTGCCGTGGCCGGCGCCGAGGCCACCGAAGCCGTGGCGCTTCATGACACCGGCGGTGCCCTTGCCCTTGCTCGTGCCCGTGACGTCGACCTTGACGCCGGCCTCGAACACCTCGGCGGTGATCTCCTGGCCGAGCGTGTACTCGCTGGCGTCGGAGGTACGGAGCTCCACCAGGTGGCGGCGCGGGGTCACGTCGGCCTTGGCGAAGTGGCCCTTGAGGGGCTTGTTCACCTTGCGCGGGTCGATCTCGCCGAAGGCGATCTGGACCGACTCGTAGCCGTCGGTGTCGTTGGTACGGACCTGGGTCACGACGCAGGGACCGGCCTTGACGACGGTCACCGGGACGACACGGTTGTTCTCGTCCCAGACCTGAGTCATGCCGAGCTTCTCGCCCAGGACGCCCTTGATCTGCTTAGCCATCTCGCGCGTCACCTCAGAGCTTGATCTCGATGTCGACGCCGGCCGGCAGGTCGAGACGCATCAGCGAGTCAACCGTCTTGGGCGTGGGGTCGAGGATGTCGATGAGGCGCTTGTGCGTGCGCATCTCGAAGTGCTCGCGCGAGTCCTTGTACTTGTGCGGCGACTTGATGACGCAGTACACGTTCTTCTCAGTGGGCAGCGGCACCGGGCCCGCGACCGACGCACCAGTGCGCGTCACCGTCTCGACGATCTTCTTCGCCGAGGAGTCGATGACCTCGTGGTCGTAGGCCTTGAGCCGGATGCGGATCTTCTGTCCCGCCATGGCTACTTCGTAGTCCTGTCTCTCGTAACGCTCTGGGACCCGGTGCGCTGCGCCCTCTTTCGAGGACCGCCGCCCTGTCTCTCCGACCCACGCGGTCGGGCGTGTCGCACTCCCGACAAAGAAAAGCCCGAAAAACGGGTTCCCTTTCGAGGGGTGCGGCGCACGAGCCGCGTTGTGCTCCCTGAAAAGGAGCGGCCGGGGGGAGAAGGACACCCACCGGGTGCCTGGCTGGGGCCCCGCCCACGCTTCCCGGAAGATTCCCGTACTTCCGCCCCTGCGCCTTACGGCACATTGCATGAGGCGACGAGTACTGCGGGACTCGCTTCCAGTCCTCCCGGCGGGAGGCGCGCGGCATCGGCACTCAACCGAGCAACCTGGACAGTGTGCCACATCCCGACAGGCTGACGCCAATCGGGCCCAATATCACGTCCGGGGACCGGCGTGGCGGGGCGGGTCCGCCCGGTGCGCGCGCCGCCACGCCCCCGTGGGGCCGGCTGGGCGCCCGCGAGCGGGGCGGGGGAAACGGCGGAGGGCCCCGCCGAAGCGGGGCCCTCCTGGGTGCTCCAGGGAGCGTCAGGTCACTTGACGATCTTGGTGACCTGGCCGGCGCCGACGGTCCGGCCACCCTCACGGATGGCGAACTTCAGGCCCTCCTCCATGGCGACCGGCTGGATCAGCTGGACCGACATCTTGGTGTTGTCGCCCGGCATGACCATCTCGGTGCCCTCGGGGAGGGTCACAACGCCCGTCACGTCCGTGGTACGGAAGTAGAACTGCGGACGGTAGTTGTTGAAGAACGGCGTGTGGCGGCCACCCTCGTCCTTGGACAGGATGTAGGCCTGCGCCTCGAACTCGGTGTGCGGGGTGACCGAACCCGGCTTGATGATGACCTGGCCGCGCTCGACGTCCTCGCGCTTGATGCCGCGGAGCAGCAGACCGACGTTCTCACCGGCCTGGCCCTCGTCGAGCAGCTTGCGGAACATCTCGATGCCGGTGACCGTGGTGGTGGTCTTCTCCGGCTTGATGCCGATGATGTCGACGGTCTCGTTGACCTTCAGGACACCACGCTCGATACGGCCGGTGACGACCGTACCGCGACCGGTGATCGTGAAGACGTCCTCGACCGGCATCAGGAACGGCTTGTCGACGTCGCGGTCCGGGGTGGGGATGGACTCGTCCACGGCCTTCATCAGGCCGAGGAGCTTCTCGCCCCACTCCTTGTCGCCCTCGAGCGCCTTGAGCGCCGAGACCTGGACGACCGGAACGTCGTCGCCCGGGAACTCGTACTCGGAGAGCAGCTCGCGGACCTCGAGCTCGACGAGCTCCAGGATCTCCTCGTCGTCCACCATGTCGGCCTTGTTCAGGGCGACCACGATGTACGGAACGCCGACCTGGCGGGCCAGGAGCACGTGCTCCTTGGTCTGCGGCATCGGGCCGTCGGTGGCGGCGACCACGAGGATGGCGCCGTCCATCTGAGCGGCACCGGTGATCATGTTCTTGATGTAGTCCGCGTGACCCGGGCAGTCAACGTGGGCGTAGTGACGCGACTCGGTCTGGTACTCGACGTGCGCGATGGAGATGGTGATACCGCGCTGGCGCTCCTCAGGAGCCTTGTCGATCTGGTCGAAGGCCGAGGCCTCGTTCAGGTCCGGGTACGCGTCGTGCAGCACCTTGGTGATCGCCGCGGTAAGCGTCGTCTTACCGTGGTCGATGTGACCGATGGTGCCGATGTTGACGTGCGGCTTAGTCCGCTCGAACTTCGCCTTCGCCACTGGGGTCCTCCTGTGGACTGGTGCTGTACTCCACCCACGCTTTGCGGATGGGTTCAGGTGGTCTTACCGATCCGGCCAGGACCCCGAGGGGATGCCCTTGGCCGTTTCGCTGGGGGGCCGGCTGCCGGGGCCCGGTGGAGACCGCCGCTGTTCCGCGGTGGTCCCCACCGGAATGCCCGAAGCCTCTGCTCAAGCCTAAACGCTGAGCAACACGGGTGAATCCCGGTTACTCGCCCTTGGCCTTCGCGATGATCTCCTCGGCGACGTTCTTCGGAACCTCGGCGTAGGAGTCGAACTGCATGGAGTAGCTGGCGCGGCCGGACGTCTTGCTGCGCAGGTCGCCGACGTAGCCGAACATCTCCGACAGCGGGACCAGGCCGGTGACCAGCTTGGCACCGTGCCGGTCCTCCATGGACTGGATCTGTCCACGGCGGGAGTTGATGTCACCGATCACATCGCCCATGTAGTCCTCGGGCGTCGTGACCTCGACCTTCATCATCGGCTCGAGCAGGGCCGGGCTGGCCTTGCGGGCGGCCTCCTTGAAGGCCATCGAACCGGCGATCTTGAACGCGAGCTCGGAGGAGTCGACCTCGTGGTAGGCGCCGTCGAGCAGCGTCACCTTGACGCCGGTCAGCGGGTAGCCGGCCAGCACACCGAACTCCATGGCCTCCTGGCAGCCCGCGTCCACGGACGGGATGTACTCCCGCGGGATGCGGCCACCGGTGACCTTGTTCTCGAACTCGTAGCCGTCGCCCTCGAGCGGCTCGACGTTGATCTGCACCTTGGCGAACTGGCCGGAACCACCAGTCTGCTTCTTGTGCGTGTAGTCGACCTTCTCGACGGCCTTGCGCAGCGTCTCACGGTAGGCCACCTGCGGCTTACCGACGTTGGCCTCGACCTTGAACTCGCGCTTCATACGGTCGACCAGCACGTCGAGGTGCAGCTCGCCCATACCCGCGATGATGGTCTGGCCGGTCTCCTCGTTGGTCTTGACCTGGAAGGACGGGTCCTCCTCGGCCAGCCGCTGAATCGCGACGCCCAGCTTCTCCTGGTCGCCCTTCGACTTCGGCTCGATGGCGACCTCGATGACCGGGGCCGGGAACTCCATCGACTCGAGGATCACCGGGTTGCCGTTGTCGCAGAGGGTCTCACCGGTGGTGGTCTGCTTCAGACCCATGACGGCGACGATGTCGCCGGCACCCACCGAGTCGATCTCCTCACGCTTGTTGGCGTGCATCCGGTAGATCTTGCCGATGCGCTCCTTGCGGCCCTTCACGGAGTTCAGCACCTGAGTGCCGGTCTCCATGCGGCCGGAGTACACGCGGACGAAGGTGAGCTTGCCGAGGTGCGGGTCGCTCATGATCTTGAACGCCAGGCCGGAGAACGGCTCGTCGTCCGACGGACGGCGCTTGATGACCTCGTCCGGGTTGTTGACGGCCTGGCCCTCGATGGCCTCGATGTCGACCGGGGAGGGCAGGTAGCGCACGACCGCGTCGAGCAGGGGCTGGACGCCCTTGTTCTTGAACGCGGTGCCACAGAACACCGGGGTGACGGTGGTGCCGCCGCCCTTGCCGGAGTTGATGGTGATGCGGCGCACGGCCGCGTACAGCTGCTCCTCGGTGGGCTCCTGGCCCTCGAGGTACAGCTCCATCATCTCTTCGTCGTTCTCGGCCACGGCCTCGAGCAGCTTGCCGCGCCACTCGTCGGCGGCCTCGATGTGGGTGTCGGGGATGTCGACGACGTCGTACATCTCACCCTTGGTGGCCTCGGCGGACCAGACGAGCGCCTTCATGCGGACCAGGTCCACGACGCCCTTGAAGTCGGCCTCGGTACCGATCGGGAGCTGCATGACGAGCGGGGTCGCACCCAGGCGGTCGACGATCATGTCGACGCAGCGGTGGAACTCCGCACCCGTGCGGTCCAGCTTGTTGACGAAGCAGATACGCGGCACGCCGTACCGGTCCGCCTGCCGCCACACGGTCTCGGACTGCGGCTCGACACCGGCGACACCGTCGAACACCGTCACGGCACCGTCGAGCACGCGCAGCGAACGCTCCACCTCGACGGTGAAGTCGACGTGGCCCGGGGTGTCGATGATGTTGATGGTGTGGTCGACGTCCTCGAGCGGCCAGTGGCAGGTCGTCGCGGCGGACGTGATGGTGATGCCGCGCTCCTGCTCCTGCTCCATCCAGTCCATCGTGGCAGCGCCGTCGTGGACCTCACCGATCTTGTAGCTCACACCGGTGTAGAAGAGGATGCGCTCGGTGGTGGTCGTCTTGCCCGCGTCGATGTGGGCCATGATCCCGATGTTGCGGACCTTGGCCAGGTCAAGCGAAGTGGTGGCCATATGGCTCAGTCTTCTCTCGGTTCTCGATGGGGGTAGCGACTACCAGCGGTAGTGCGCGAAGGCCTTGTTGGACTCGGCCATCTTGTGGGTGTCCTCGCGACGCTTGACGGAGGCGCCCAGACCGTTGCTGGCGTCCAGCAGCTCGTTCATCAGACGCTCGGTCATGGTCTTCTCGCGACGGGCGCGGGAGTAGCCCACGAGCCAGCGGAGCGCGAGGGTGGAGGCGCGGCCGGGCTTGACCTCGACCGGAACCTGGTAGGTGGCGCCACCGACACGGCGGGACTTGACCTCGAGAGCCGGCTTGACGTTCTCGAGCGCGCGCTTCAGCGTGATGACCGGGTCGTTGCCGGTCTTCTCGCGGAGGCCTTCCATGGCGCCGTAGACGATCCGCTCGGCGGTGGAGCGCTTGCCGTTGAGCAGGATCTTGTTGATCAGCGAGGTCACCAGAGGAGAACCGTAAACCGGGTCGATGATGACCGGGCGCTTCGGGGCGGGGCCCTTACGAGGCATTCTTACTTCTCCTTCTTGGCGCCGTAGCGGCTGCGGGCCTGCTTGCGGTTCTTGACACCCTGGGTGTCGAGCGAGCCGCGGATGATCTTGTAACGAACACCCGGCAGGTCCTTCACACGGCCACCACGCACGAGCACGATGGAGTGCTCCTGCAGGTTGTGTCCCTCACCCGGAATGTACGCGGTGACCTCGATCCCGCTGGTCAGACGCACACGCGCGACCTTACGCAGGGCCGAGTTCGGCTTCTTCGGGGTGGTCGTGAACACACGCGTGCAGACGCCGCGGCGCTGGGGGGAACCCTCGAGCGCGGGCGTCTTGTTCTTCTCGACCTTGTCCTGCCGGCCCTTCCGGACCAGCTGCTGGATCGTAGGCACCGTTTCTCCGGTTTCTGTGTGCCGTCTAGTAAAGCTAACCTGGGGCATCTCCGACCCACGCGGTCGGGTGTGTCGGCTCGGCTGAAAGATCCGCACGATCCATACGCCCGACAGGCGGGGAGAGTGCGACGTTCTCGGCGTCCTTGCCACGGACTCCCGTACCGGGGGCACCTCCGGACCGACTGGCCGCGGAGAGTGCACGCACAGGAGCCCGGGCACACCCCAGGCACAGGTTGAGAGCGTACCTATCGCATCGGCTACGGTCAAAACAAACAGACGCGCGACGACCTGGCACCTTGCCCCGGCGCGCGCCCTCGGCACCCCCGTCCGAGTGCCCCCGCCGTGTCTCACCGCGTCTCACCGTCTCACCGCGTCTCACCGCGCCCCGGACGCGGACGCCCTCCCGAGCGTTCGCCCTCCCCCACCGCCCAGGGCCTCGGCGAGATCCCGCCGGCCGGTGATGTCGAGCTTGCGATAGACCCTGGTCAGATGCTGCTCCACGGTGCTCACCGTGATGAACAGCCGCCGGCTGATCTCCCGGTTGCGACAGCCCTGCGCCGCCAGCGCGGCCACCCGCCGCTCGGACGCGCTCAGCACATCGCCCGGCGCCGGCCCCGCGCCGAGCGCGTCGGCCGGGTCGGCCGGGTCGAGCGCGGCGGCCGCCGTGGTCCCCGGGGCCCGCGCCGCGCCGAGGTCGGCCACGGCACGCGCGAGCTCCTCCCGGTCCCCGGCCCGGCGCAGCTCGTGCACCGCGCGGTGCAGCAGCGGCACCCGCTGTCCCTCCGCGGCGGTCGCCGCCAGCAGCCGCAGCGACACCCCGCGCACCCACGGATGGCGGGCGTCCGGGTGGGCCAGCTGCCGCAGCAGCAGTTCCTCGGCGCGCCGCGGATCGCCCGATCGGAGCAGCGCCTCGGCGGCGTCCCCGCGCCAGGGCAGCAGCAGCGGGCTGTCCCAGCCGGCGGTCAGCCGGCCGACGCGCAGGAAGTCGGCGAGCGCCGGGCGCGGCCGGCCCACGGCCAGGTGGTGCAGCCCGCGGGCCCGCAGCAGGAGCAGCCCGTACAGGCTGTCGGCGTACTCCTCGGGGGCGGGATCGGTCAGCCGGCGGGCGGCCGCGGCGTGGTCCCCCAGCGCAGTACGGGCCCGGACGACGACGGCGGCCGGGAGACACGCCAGCCCGCCCCCGCCGCCCGGGGGCAGGCGGTCCAGGGCCGCGAGCGCCTGCCGCTCGGCGCCCCGCGGGTCGCCGAACCGCAGCAGGGCCATGGCCAGCAGCGCGGTGAACAGCGCCTGCCAGCCGGGGGCGCGGCGGTACGCGGCCTCCTCCACCCGCTCCTCGCAGCGGGCCGCGGCCCGCTCGGGGTGCCGCGCGTGGAGGAGGCGCCACAGGGCCCGCGCGATCGGCTCCAGCGTGTCCTCGCAGAGCTCGGCGCGCTCCAGGAAGCGGTCCGCGTCGGCGGCCGCCGCGTCGTCGTCGGGGTCCGCGACGAGCCAGGGCACGGCCGCCCGGCGGCCGGTGGCGCCGTGGCCCACGGTGGCCCCGGCCTCCGCGGAGCCGGCGCACCCCGGGCGTCCGCCGTCATCGGTGCCGGCGCCCCGCCCGGTGCTCGGCCCCCGTACGAGCTCCCCCGGCCCGCCGGCGCCCCGCCCGCTGTCCGGCGCCCGCGCCCGTACGACCTCAGCCGCGCGGTCGGTGCTCCCTCCCGGGGTTCGTACGGCCTCCCCCGCGCCGCCGGTCGCCCGCGCCTGCGTCCGTATCGCCTCACCCACGCGACCGTGGAGCATCAGCACCCGGGCCAGCGGGCCGGTCAGGCGGCCGGGGAGCCGGCCCTCGCGCGCGGCCCGCCGCGGCTCGGCGAGATGCCGCTCGGAGGCCGCCGGGTCGATCCGCCAGGAGAGGCCGGCGAGCCGGATGGCGATCTCGGCCCGCTGGCCGGGGTCCTGGCAGGCCGCGTGGGCCAGCTCCAGCGCGGCCACGGCGCGCTCGGCCTCCCCGTCCCCGGCCAGGTGCTCGGCCGCCTCCCGCAGCACGTCCACGGCCCAGGGGGGCCGCTCGGCGCCCGGCCGCGTGCCGTACGGACCCACCGTGCCCGGCCACGTGCCGTACGGGCCCACGGTTTCCGGGCCCGTGTCCTCGGCCGCGGCGAGCAGGTGCCCGGCCACCTCCGCGGCGGCCCGCCCGGCGGCGTACGTCAGCTCGGCCGCGCGCAGTCGCAGCCGTGCCCGCAGCCCCGGCTCGCTCGCCGCCAGGACGGCGCCCCGCACCGCCGGGTGCCGGAACCGCTCCGCGTGCTCGTCGTCGAGCAGGCCCGCCGCGTGCAGCGCGGCCAGGCCCCGGGAGACCTCCGCCCGGCCGGTGTCCAGCAGCCGGGCCACCCGGTCGGCCGTGCCGAGGCCGTCGAGGACGGCGAGGGCCGTGGCGACCGCGGCCGCGGCCGGGCCGGCACCTCGCGCACAGGCGCTCACCGCGCGGGCGAAGGCGGGCCCCGGGCCGGGGTGGGCGCGCGGGGCCCGCGCCGGGTCGCGGGCCGCGGCGCACCAGTCGTCGAGCAGGGCCCGGCTGAGCAGCGGGCTGCCGCCCGCGAGGGCGAGCAGATCGGCGGCGAGGGACTCGGGGCGGCCGAGGCCGGGCCGGGCTCGGACCAGGGCGGCCACGCCGGCGGCGGTGAGCGGTCGCAGCGTCAGCACCTGGAGAGGGGCGCCGGCAGGGCCGGGGGGCCGGTGCGGCGGCTCGGTGCCGCCCAGCGGCTGCCGGCCCGGCCCGCCGGGGCCGGTGAGCGCGCAGACGAGCAGGACCCGGGCCGGGCCGACGTGCCGGACCAGGTGCTGGAGGTGGCGCAGGGACGCCTCGTCGGCGTGGTGGAGGTCGTCGACGCAGCAGACCACGGGGGCGGTGGCGCCGAGCCGGCGCAGCAGCGCGGTGAACGCCCGCGGGTTCTGGGCCAGCAGCGGGCCCTGTACGGGGACGGCGGGCGGGCCGTGGCCGGGTGGCGGGTCGGCCCGGCCGCGCAGCGCCCTGGCCCGGGCCGCGGGGGGCAGCCCCTCGGTCAGCCGGCGGACGACGCCCAGCGGCAGTCCGCTGCCGGCGGGCTCCGCGCGGGCCCGCAGGACGAGGGCGCCGGTGCCGGCGGCGTGCTCGGCGAACGCGTCGAGCAGTGCCGTCTTGCCGAGGCCGGTCGCACCCCGTATGAGGACGGTGCGCGGGCGGCCGGCGGCGCAGTCGGCCAGGGCGGCCCGCAGGGTGTCGAGTTCCGTCGATCGGTCGATCAGAGCCATCTGTCTCTCCGCCCCGTCACCCACCTCCCGAAGGGGGCGGGCGCATCAAAGAAACACAGCTTTCTTTCGCTCCGCGCGACTCCGCGCGGCTCCGCGCATTCACCGGCCGCACATTCATGGCCATTGTTTGCGCGTGGCCCCGATTTCAGGTTTTCGGGGCTTCTGTACGAAAAGACGCCGGGGCGGCGGGTGGTGGTTGCCTCTCCGCGCCCACCGCCCCGACCAGGGCCGATGGGCGGTACGGAGGCGGCGTCCCGACGCGGGACCCACTCCGCTCATATGACTTTCCGCTGAATTCCGGGTCCGGGCCGGGGCCGGATGCCCGCATTTCCCGCCGGCCGAACAAAGCCCCCGACACGACGAAGCGGCCCCCCTTCCGAAGAAGGGGGGCCGCTTCGCTGACGCCGGTGCTACTAGCCGTTGTACGGCCCGTAGTCGTAGTCCTCCAGCGGGACCGCCTGGCCGGAGCCCGTGCCGAAGGGCGAGTAGTCGATGTCGTCGTAACCGACGGCCGAGTACATCGCGGCCTTCGCCTCCTCGGTCGGCTCGACCCGGATGTTGCGGTAGCGGGACAGGCCCGTACCGGCCGGGATGAGCTTACCGATGATCACGTTCTCCTTGAGGCCGATCAGGGAGTCCGACTTGGCGTTGATCGCCGCGTCGGTCAGGACCCTGGTCGTCTCCTGGAAGGACGCCGCCGACAGCCACGACTCGGTGGCCAGCGACGCCTTGGTGATACCCATCAGCTGCGGACGGCCGGAGGCCGGGTGGCCGCCTTCCTGGACCACACGACGGTTCTCGGACTCGAAGCGCGAGCGCTCCACGAGCTCGCCCGGCAGCAGCTCGGCGTCGCCGGACTCGATGATCGTCACGCGGCGGAGCATCTGCCGGATGATGATCTCGATGTGCTTGTCGTGGATCGACACACCCTGCGAGTTGTAGACCTTCTGGACCTCGCCGACCAGGTGGACCTGGACGGCGCGCTGACCCAGGATGCGGAGCACGTCGTGCGGGTTGACCGCGCCGATGGTCAGCGGCTGGCCGACCTCGACGTGGTCGCCCTCGCCCACCAGCAGACGGGCGCGCTTCGAGACGCCGTAGGCGACCTCGTCCGAGCCGTCGTCCGGGGTGACGACGACCTTCTTGGTCTTCTCGGTCTCCTCGATCCGGACGCGGCCGGCCGCCTCCGAGATCGGCGCCACACCCTTGGGGGTACGGGCCTCGAAGAGCTCGACGACACGCGGCAGACCCTGGGTGATGTCGTCACCGGCCACACCACCGGTGTGGAAGGTACGCATCGTCAGCTGGGTGCCGGGCTCACCGATGGACTGGGCGGCGATGATGCCGACCGCCTCGCCGATGTCCACCAGCTTGCCGGTCGCCAGCGAGCGGCCGTAGCACATGGCGCAGGTGCCGACGGCGGACTCGCAGGTGAGGACCGAGCGGGTCTTGACCGTCTCCACGCCGTGGCGCACGAGCTCGTCGATGAGGACGTCGCCCAGGTCGGTGCCGGCCGGGGCCAGCACCTTGCCGTCGACGACGATGTCCTCGGCGAGGCAGCGCGCGTACACGGTGGTCTCGGCGTCGTCCGCCTTGCGCAGCACGCCGTCGGCGCCGCGGGAGGCGATCGCCAGCTTGAGGCCGCGCTCGGTGCCGCAGTCCTCCTCGCGGATGATCACGTCCTGGGAGACGTCGACCAGACGACGGGTGAGGTAACCCGAGTCCGCGGTACGGAGCGCGGTGTCCGCGAGACCCTTACGGGCACCGTGGGTGGAGATGAAGTACTCCAGCACGGAGAGACCCTCGCGGAACGACGCCTTGATCGGCCGCGGGATGGTCTCGTTCTTCGCGTTGGACACCAGACCACGCATACCCGCGATCTGACGCATCTGCATCATGTTTCCACGGGCACCCGAGTCGACCATCATGAAGATCGGGTTGGTCTTCGGGAAGTTCTCGTTCATCGCCTCGGCGACCTCGTTGGTCGCCTTGGTCCAGATCGCGATCAGTTCCTGGGTGCGCTCGTCCTTGGTGATCAGGCCGCGCTCGTACTGCTTCTGGACCTTCTCGTCCTGCGCCTCGTAGCCCTCGATGATGTGCTTCTTGGCCTCGGGGACCACGACATCGGAGATGGCGACGGTGACGCCGGAGCGGGTGGCCCAGTAGAAGCCCGCCGCCTTCAGGTTGTCGAGCGTGGCGGCCACGACGACCTTGGGGTAGCGCTCGGCGAGGTCGTTGACGATCTCGGAGAGCTGCTTCTTGCCCACCGAGTAGTCGACGAACGGGTAGTCCTCGGGCAGCAGCTCGTTGAAGAGCGCGCGGCCCAGGGTGGTGCGCAGCCGGAAGCTGTCACCCTGCTGCCACTGCTCGGCCGTGCCCTCGCCGTCCCCCTCGGCGACCGGCGGGGTCCAGCCACGCGGCGGGACGGTGCCGATCGGGAAGCGGATGTCGATCTTGGCCTGGAGCGAGAGCTCGCGGGCGTCGAACGCCATGATCGCCTCGGCGACGGAGCCGAACGCCCGGCCCTCGCCCTTGACCTCCCGCTCCTCCTCGTCGGTGGTGAGGAAGAACAGACCCAGCACCATGTCCTGGGTGGGCATGGTCACCGGCCGGCCGTCGGCCGGCTTGAGGATGTTGTTCGAGGACAGCATCAGGATGCGGGCCTCGGCCTGGGCCTCCGCGGACAGCGGCAGGTGCACGGCCATCTGGTCACCGTCGAAGTCCGCGTTGAACGCGGTGCAGACGAGCGGGTGAATCTGAATGGCCTTGCCCTCGACCAGCTGCGGCTCGAAGGCCTGGATGCCCAGACGGTGCAGCGTCGGCGCACGGTTCAGCAGCACCGGGTGCTCGGCGATGACCTCTTCCAGCACGTCGTACACGACCGTGCGGCCGCGCTCGACCATGCGCTTCGCGCTCTTGATGTTCTGCGCGTGGTTCAGGTCCACCAGGCGCTTCATCACGAACGGCTTGAAGAGCTCCAGCGCCATGGCCTTGGGCAGACCGCACTGGTGCAGCTTGAGCTGCGGGCCGACGACGATGACGGAACGCGCCGAGTAGTCGACTCGCTTACCGAGCAGGTTCTGCCGGAAACGACCCTGCTTGCCCTTCAGCATGTCGCTGAGGGACTTCAGCGGGCGGTTGCCGGGGCCCGTGACCGGGCGACCGCGGCGGCCGTTGTCGAACAGCGCGTCGACGGCCTCCTGGAGCATCCGCTTCTCGTTGTTCACGATGATCTCGGGGGCACCGAGGTCGAGCAGACGCTTCAGTCGGTTGTTGCGGTTGATCACACGGCGGTACAGGTCGTTCAGGTCGGAGGTCGCGAAGCGGCCACCGTCCAGCTGCACCATCGGACGCAGGTCCGGCGGGATCACCGGGACGCAGTCCAGCACCATGCCGTTGGGGCTGTTGCGGGTCTGCAGGAAGGCGGAGACGACCTTGAGGCGCTTGAGCGCACGGGTCTTCTTCTGGCCCTTGCCGGTCCGGATGATCTCGCGGAGCCGCTCGGCCTCCTCCTCCAGGTCGAAGGACTCCAGGCGCTTCTGGAGCGCCGCGGCGCCCATGCCGCCCATGAAGTAGGTGCCGAAGCGGTCGCGCAGCTCGCGGTAGAGCAGCTCGTCGCCCTCGAGGTCCTGGACCTTGAGGTTCTTGAAGCGGTTCCAGACCTCGTCCAGGCGGTCGATCTCGCGCTGGGCGCGGTCACGGAGCTGCTTCATCTCGCGCTCGGCGCCCTCGCGCACCTTGCGGCGCACATCGGCCTTGGCGCCCTCGGCCTCGAGCTCGGCCAGGTCGGCCTCGAGCTTCTTGGCGCGGGCCTCCAGGTCGGCGTCGCGGCGCTGCTCGATCTGCTGGCGCTCGACGGAGACGTGGGCCTCCAGCGACGGCAGATCGCGGGTGCGGCGCTCCTCGTCCACCCACGTGATCATGTAGGCGGCGAAGTAGATGACCTTCTCGAGGTCCTTCGGGGCGAGGTCGAGCAGGTAGCCCAGCCGCGACGGAACACCCTTGAAGTACCAGATGTGGGTGACGGGTGCGGCGAGCTCGATGTGGCCCATCCGCTCACGGCGCACCTTGGCGCGGGTGACCTCGACGCCACAGCGCTCACAGATGATGCCCTTGAAGCGGACGCGCTTGTACTTGCCGCAGTAGCACTCCCAGTCCCGGGTAGGACCGAAGATCTTCTCGCAGAAGAGTCCGTCCTTTTCGGGCTTGAGGGTGCGGTAGTTGATGGTCTCCGGCTTCTTGACCTCGCCGTGGGACCACTGACGGATGTCGTCAGCGGTGGCCAGGCCGATCCGCAGCTCGTCGAAGAAGTTGACGTCGAGCACTTGTCGTCAATCCCTCTTTCGGGGTCGTGTCTTCAGGGGTCTGACTGGGGGTCCGGATGGGGGTCCCCCCGATGCCGCGCCCGCGGCTCCGGGGGAGGCCGGGGCTCCTTGAACAGGAGCCCCGGTCAGACCCGTCAGACCTCTTCGACGCTGCTCGGCTCGCGCCGGGACAGGTCGATACCGAGCTCCTCCGCAGCGCGGAAGACGTCCTCGTCGGTGTCGCGCATCTCGATGGACATGCCGTCCGAGGACAGCACCTCCACGTTGAGGCACAGGGACTGCATCTCCTTGATGAGCACCTTGAAGGACTCGGGGATGCCGGGCTCCGGAATGTTCTCGCCCTTGACGATGGCCTCGTAGACCTTCACGCGGCCGGTGACGTCGTCGGACTTGATGGTCAGCAGCTCCTGAAGGGCGTAGGCGGCGCCGTAGGCCTCCAGGGCCCACACCTCCATCTCGCCGAAGCGCTGGCCACCGAACTGGGCCTTACCACCCAGCGGCTGCTGGGTGATCATCGAGTACGGACCGGTGGACCGGGCGTGCAGCTTGTCGTCCACCAGGTGGTGCAGCTTGAGGATGTACATGTACCCGACCGAGATCGGGTCCGGGAACGGCTCGCCGGAGCGGCCGTCGAACAGCCGGGCCTTGCCGGAGGGCAGGACCATCCGCTCGCCGTCGCGGTTCGGGATCGTGGCCTCGAAGAGACCGGCGATCTCGTCCTCGCGGGCACCGTCGAAGACCGGGGTGGCCACGTTGGTGCCGGGCTCGACCTCGTCGGCGCCGATGACCTTGAGGCGCTTCATCCAGTCCTCGTCGCCCTCGACCTTCCAGCCCTGGCTGGCGAGCCAGCCGAGGTGGATCTCGAGGACCTGTCCCGGGTTCATTCGGGACGGGACACCGAGCGGGTTGAGGATGATGTCGACCGGGGTGCCGTCCTCCAGGAACGGCATGTCCTCGACCGGCAGGATCTTCGAGATGACGCCCTTGTTGCCGTGCCGGCCGGCGAGCTTGTCACCGTCGGTGATCTTGCGCTTCTGGGCGACGTAGACGCGGACCAGCTGGTTCACGCCCGGGGGAAGCTCGTCGCCCTCCTCGCGGTCGAACACGCGCACGCCGATGACCTTGCCGGTCTCGCCGTGCGGGACCTTCAGCGAGGTGTCACGGACCTCACGGGCCTTCTCACCGAAGATCGCGCGGAGCAGGCGCTCCTCGGGGGTCAGCTCGGTCTCACCCTTGGGCGTGACCTTGCCGACCAGGATGTCGCCGGCGACGACCTCGGCACCGATCCGGATGATGCCGCGCTCGTCGAGGTCGGCGAGGACCTCCTCGGAGACGTTCGGGATGTCCCGGGTGATCTCCTCGGGGCCCAGCTTGGTGTCACGGGCGTCGACCTCGTGCTCCTCGATGTGGATCGAGGAGAGGACGTCGTCCTGCACGAGGCGCTGCGACAGGATGATCGCGTCCTCGTAGTTGTGGCCCTCCCACGGCATGAACGCGACCAGCAGGTTCTTGCCGAGCGCCATCTCGCCCTGGTCCGTGGAGGGACCGTCGGCGAGCACCTGGCCGACGACGACGCGCGCGCCCTCGTCCACGACGACCTTCTGGTTGAAGGAGGTGCCCTGGTTGGAGCGGTTGAACTTGGCCACCCGGTAGGTGGTGTAGGTGCCGTCGTCGTTGGCGACGGTGATGTAGTCCGCGGAGACCTCCTGGACCACACCCGCCTTCTCGGCCTTGATGACGTCGCCGGCGTCGACCGCGCAGCGGTACTCCATGCCGGTGCCGACCAGCGGCGACTCCGCCTTGATCAGCGGAACGGCCTGGCGCATCATGTTCGATCCCATGAGCGCGCGGTTGGCGTCGTCGTGCTCGAGGAAGGGGATCATGGCGGTCGCGGCCGACACCATCTGGCGCGGCGAGACGTCCATGTAGTCCACCTCGCCGGGGGCGACGAGGTCGACCTCGCCACCGCGGCGGCGCACCAGCACGCGGGACTCGGCGAAGGTCTGCTCCTCGGTCAGCGGCGCGTTGGCCTGCGCGATGAGGTAGCGGTCCTCCTCGTCGGCGGTGAGGTAGTGCACCTCCTCCGTGACCCGGCCGTTCTCGTCGACCTTGCGGTACGGCGTCTCGATGAAGCCGAAGACGTTGACCCGGCCGTACGAGGCGAGCGAGCCGATCAGGCCGATGTTCGGGCCTTCCGGCGTCTCGATCGGGCACATGCGGCCGTAGTGCGAGGGGTGCACGTCACGGACGTCCAGGCCGGCCCGCTCACGGCTCAGACCACCCGGGCCCAGCGCCGACAGACGGCGCTTGTGGGTCAGACCCGACAGCGGGTTGGTCTGGTCCATGAACTGGGACAGCTGGCTGGTGCCGAAGAACTCCTTGATGGAGGCGACGACCGGCCGGATGTTGATCAGGGTCTGCGGCGTGATCGCCTCGACGTCCTGGGTGGTCATCCGCTCGCGGACGACGCGCTCCATACGGGCCAGGCCGGTGCGGACCTGGTTCTGGATGAGCTCGCCCACGTTGCGCAGACGGCGGTTGCCGAAGTGGTCGATGTCGTCGGTCTCGACGACGATCGTCTGGCCGTTCTCGGCGACCGTCTCGGTCTCGCCGGCGTGCAGCTGCACCAGGTACTTGATCGTCGCGATGATGTCCTCGACGGTCAGCACACCGGCGTCCAGCGGCTGGGCGCCACCGAGCTTCTTGTTCACCTTGTAGCGGCCGACCTGCGCGAGGTCGTAGCGCTTCGGGTTGAAGTAGAGGTTCTCGAGCAGCGTCTGCGCGGCCTCACGGGTCGGCGGCTCGCCCGGACGCAGCTTGCGGTAGATGTCGAGCAGCGCGTCGTCCTGGCCCTGGGTGTGGTCCTTCTCCAGGGTGGCGCGCATGGACTCGTACTCGCCGAACTCCTCGAGGATCTGGTCCGTGGTCCAGCCCAGAGCCTTCAGCAGAACGGTGACGGACTGCTTGCGCTTGCGGTCGATGCGGACACCGACCATGTCGCGCTTGTCGACCTCCATCTCCAGCCAGGCACCCCGGGACGGGATGATCTTGGCGGTGAAGATGTCCTTGTCGGACGTCTTGTCGATGGAGGAGTCGAAGTAGACACCCGGCGAGCGGACCAGCTGGGACACCACGACACGCTCGGTGCCGTTGATCACGAAAGTGCCCTTGGGCGTCATGAGCGGGAAGTCGCCCATGAAGACCGTCTGGGACTTGATCTCACCGGTCTCGTTGTTGGTGAACTCGGCGGTGACGAAGAGCGGCGCCGCGTAGGTGAAGTCCCGCTCCTTGCACTCGTCGATCGAGTTCTTCGGCGGCTCGAAGCGGTGGTCGCGGAAGGTCAGCGACATCGACCCGGAGAAGTCCTCGATCGGGGAGATCTCTTCGAAGATCTCCTCCAGCCCGGACTTGGTGGGGACGTCCTGCCCCCGCTCCAGGGCCGACTCGACGCGAGCCTTCCAGGCGGCATTGCCGAGCAGCCAGTCGAAGCTCTCGGTTTGCAGCGCAAGGAGGTTCGGAACCTCGAGGGGCTCCTTGATCTTCGCAAAGGAGATGCGCAGCGGGGCGGTGCTGGCGCCGTTGTTCGTATTGGCAGTCGAGGCGTTGCGCGAGGCGGCCAAGAGGGGGTCCTTCCGAGGGCTCGGACTCACTACGCGCGTACCGGTCCCAATCCCGAGCACACTGAGAAATCCCTGGTCAGGACACTCTTTCGGTGATGCTCGAGGGTGGGCATGCCCCTGGTGACGGGCAGGGAGCAGCTAACAGGCAGCGCAAAGGGTCAGTGTAGCCACTTGGCCCACTGATGTCCAGAGCGGATTCCCGGAGACCGACAGAGCGATCTCTCCCTCCGGTGAGGGGTCGCCCCCTCCTTTGTTCTTCAACGCCTGCCCCATGCCACGCGCTGGAAGCGCATATCGATGCTTCCCTCTTCGTCTTCGATCCATGCCTCGGATACCGGATCGGTGTGACGACGCGTCCTGAGAATTGCGCGCTGCGTGCCGTTCGTCAAGGCCCCCCGCCCTCGGGACCGGCTTCCGGTGTCCCGCGGGCCGGGCAACGAAGATCACCATACCTGGCCCGGACCGGGGGGCAAGGCAGCCGTCAGCGTACGCCGAAGGGCGACCACCCGTGCGGGTGATCGCCCTTCGGTCGGCGCACCGAGGCACCCGGCTCACGCCGGGGTCCTCGGGTCACCTGAAAGAGTCGGTCGACTCCCTGAGGTCACTTGACCTCGACAGCCGCACCGGCGGCCTTGAGGGACTCGGCGGCCTTGTCGGCCTGCTCCTTGTTGACCTTCTCGAGGACCGGCTTCGGGGTGCCGTCGACGAGGTCCTTGGCCTCCTTCAGGCCCAGGGAGGTCAGCTCACGCACGACCTTGATGACCTGGATCTTCTTGTCGCCGGCACCGGTGAGGATGACGTCGAACTCGTCCTTCTCCTCGGCGGCCTCGGCGGCCGGGGCGCCCGGGGCACCGGCGGCGGCAACGGCGACCGGGGCGGCGGCGGTGACGTCGAACTTCTCCTCGAACGCCTTCACGAACTCGGAGAGCTCGATGAGGGTCATGCCCTCGAACTGCGCGAGCAGGTCTTCCTGGCTGAGCTTCGCCATGATGGCGGTCCTTCCACTAAATCGGCTGGTGCCGGATGTACAGCATGTTTTGGGCGGGCGTCTGCCTTGCGACAGCACTTCGTAGACACGGCCCGCTGCGACCGCGCGAGTGAGTTACTCGGCGTCGGCCTCGGCGGGAGCCGGCGTACCGGCACCGCCCTGCTCGACCTTGTCGCGAAGCGCGTCCACGGTGCGGACGAGCTTCGACGGCAGGGCCTGGAAGAGCGCGGCCGCCTGGGACGGCTTCGCCTTCATGGCACCCGCCAGCTTGGCGAGCAGAACCTCGCGGGACTCGAGGTCCGCGAGCTTCTTGATCTCATCGGCGGTCAGCGCCTTGCCATCAAGGACACCGCCCTTGATGATGAGGTTCGGGTTCTCCTTGGCGAAGTCACGAAGACCCTTCGCCGACTCCACCGGGTCACCGGTGACGAAGGCGACCGCCGTCGGACCGTTGAACTGGTCGTCGAGCGAAGTGATCCCGGCCTCGTTGGCCGCAATCTTGGTCAGCGTGTTCTTCACCACGGCGTACTGGGCGTTCTCACCGAGCGAACGGCGCAGCTGCTTGAGCTGAGCCACGGTGAGACCGCGGTACTCGGTCAGCACGGCGGCGTTCGAGCTGCGGAACTTGTCCGTCAGCTCGGCAACCGCGTCAGCCTTGTCGGGCCTCGCCATGAGCCTCGGCCTCCTTCCGGGTGATTCTGACCGCATCGGCACGAAGAAGGAGACTGAACAAAACGAAACGCCCCGGCGCAGGCGCACGGGGCGGACTCGACCGGACGTGACAACGCCCGGGAGTTCTTCCACAGTCACCTGCGCGGGTCGATCCGCAGCTAGCGGATTCCTTCGGCCACCGACCCCATCCAGGGGCAGGCAACGACCAGCGGTCTTTGGCTTCTCGCACACCTTACGCGACGGCCGCGCGGTCCGGCAAATCGGGCCTCTCGCCGACCGTGGCGCGGCCCGCGCGCCCTCCCGCCGGCCCTCGTACGAGCCCACCGCGGGCCCCTTACGAGACCGCCGCCGGCCCCTGTACGAGACCGCCGCCGGCCCTCGTACGACCCCCGGAACGCGAGTCGGGCCCCGCCCTCCCGAAGGAGCGCGGGGCCCGACTCGTCACGCGTGACCCGCTGCGACTGTCCCGGAGGATCAGACGGCGGCGGGGTCCTCCTCGACGAGGAGGTTACGGGTGCGGTTGGCGTCCAGGGGGATGCCGGGGCCCATCGTGGTGGTCACGGTGGCCTTCTTGATGTAGCGGCCCTTGGCGGCGGACGGCTTCAGACGGTTGATCTCCTCGAGCGCCGCGGCGTAGTTCTCGACCAGCGCCTTCTCATCGAACGACACCTTGCCGATGATGAAGTGCAGGTTCGAGTGCTTGTCGACGCGGAACTCGATCTTGCCGCCCTTGATGTCCGTGACGGCCTTGGCCACGTCCGGGGTCACGGTGCCGGTCTTGGGGTTCGGCATCAGACCACGGGGACCGAGCACGCGGCCCAGGCGGCCGACCTTGCCCATGAGGTCCGGGGTGGCGACGACGGCGTCGAAGTCCAGGCGGCCCTTCGACACCTCGTCGATGAGCTCGTCGGCACCGACGATGTCGGCGCCCGCGGCACGCGCGGCCTCGGCACGGTCGCCGGTCGCGAAGACCAGGACCCGGGCGGTCTTACCGGTGCCGTGCGGAAGGTTCACGGTGCCACGGACCATCTGGTCCGCCTTGCGCGGGTCGACGCCCAGACGCATGGCGACCTCGACGGTGGCGTCGAACTTGGTGGAGGAGGTCTCCTTGGCGAGACGGATGGCCTCGAGCGGGGCGTACAGACGCTCCCGGTCGACCTTCGCGTCCGCGTTGCGAAGAGTCTTGCTGCGCTTCACTACTGCTCCTGAGGGTGCGTATGGAGTTGTGGTGCGGGCCAGCGCCTGGCCCTACCACAGGGGGAGGTGGCTGATCAGCCCTCGACCGTGATGCCCATGGAACGGGCGGTGCCGGCGATGATCTTCTCGGCGGCGTCCAGGTCGTTGGCGTTCAGGTCGGGCATCTTGGTGCTGGCGATGTCGCGGACCTGGTCGCGGGTGATCTTGGCGACCTTGGTCTTGTGCGGCTCGCCGGAGCCCTTCTCCACACCCGCGGCCTTGAGGATCAGCTTGGCGGCCGGCGGAGTCTTGGTGACGAAGGTGAAGGAGCGGTCCTCGTAGACCGTGATCTCCACCGGCACGACCATGCCACGCTGCGACTCGGTCGCGGCGTTGTAGGCCTTGCAGAACTCCATGATGTTGACGCCGTGCTGACCCAGCGCGGGGCCGACCGGCGGGGCCGGGTTCGCGGCGCCGGCCTGGATCTGGAGCTTGATCAGCCCCGTGACCTTCTTCTTCTTGGGAGGCATGCTCTCTCCGGGTCCTAGTGAGAGGTGATTCGCTTCCACCCGGTTCATCCGGATGGAGGCATACCGCACAACGATAACGGGTATGGCCGTGCGGCTAAAAACCGAGCAGGTCAGACGGGCTTCTCAAAGCCTGTCTGACCTGGTCGGTGGCTGGTGGTCCGAGGAAGGACCGGTCCGGTGAGGGACTAGTTCTTCTGGATCTGGTCGAAGCTGAGCTCGACCGGGGTCTCGCGGCCGAAGATCTCCACCAGGCCCTTGACCTTCTTGGAGTCGGCGTTGATCTCGTTGATGGTCGCCTGGAGCGTGGCGAACGGGCCGTCGGTGACGGTGACCGAGTCGCCGACCTCGAAGTCCAGCACCTGGACCTCGACCTTGCGGCTGGGCGCCGGCAGGCCGGCCTCCTCGGCGGCGGCCTTCGCGGCCTTCTCCTCCGCCTCCGGGGCGAGCATCTTGACGATCTCGTCCAGGGTCAGCGGGTACGGGTCGTAGGCGTTGCCGACGAAGCCGGTGACGCCGGGGGTGTTGCGGACGACGCCCCAGGACTCGTTGGTGAGGTCCATGCGCACCAGGACGTAGCCGGGGAGCTTGTTCTGGCGGACGGTGCGGCGGTCGCCGTTCTTGATCTGGACGACCTCCTCCTGCGGCACCTCGGCCTGGAAGATGTAGTCCTCGACGTTGAGCGAGACGGCGCGCTGCTCGAGGTTGGTCTTCACGCGGTTCTCGTAGCCCGCGTAGGTGTGGATCACGTACCACTCGCCGGGCAGGGAGCGCAGCTCCTCGCGGAGGGCCTCGATCGGGTCCTTGGCGGGCTCGGCGATCCCCTCGGCGGCCGTGTCCTCGGCCACCTCGGCCTCGGCGGTGGCCTCGTCCTCGACGTGGACGGCGGCGACCTCGGCGGGCTCGCCGGCGCTCTCGTCGGCGGCCTCCGCCTGGTCGACCTCGTCGGCACCCTCGAGGATGTCGAGCGCGTCGTCGTCGAGGTCCTCTTCGCGCTCCGCAGCAACCTCGGCCGCGTCGGCCGTCGCCGCAGCCTCTTCGCCCTCTTCGGGCTCGATGGCGTCGTTCAGGTTCGGGTCAGACACGGTGGCTGCTTCTTCCTGGCTTCAAGGGGTGGAACGTGTGATGAGGACGCCTCCCACGGGGGCTCCCCCACTTAAGGGTCTACCCTCCGCGGCGTCAGCCGAAGACGTACTTGATGGCTTCGGAGAATCCCAAGTCAATCACGGTCACCAGACCGATCATGACGACGACGAAGACAATCACCACGGTGGTGTACGTCGAGAGCTGGCTGCGAGACGGCCAGACGACCTTGCGGAGCTCCGCGACGATCTGACGGTAGAAGAGCGCGAGCCGGCCCAGAGGGCCCTTCTTGCCGCGTCTGCCGCCCCGGCGACCCTTCTTCGTCGCGACCTCGTCCTCAGGACGACCACTTTCAGGCGTCGCGGTGGAGCCCAGGGCTTCCGTCACTCGTCCTCACCTGAATCCGGGTCGTGGCCGTGCCGCGCCCGGGTGGAGCCGCACGGCGGTGCGTTGCAGTACGTACATGTGCGCACACATCCTGGCGAAGATGCGTGTAGCAGGGCCGGAGGGACTTGAACCCCCAACCGCTGGTTTTGGAGACCAGTGCTCTACCAATTGAGCTACGACCCTTTGCGGTGACCCCAACGTACAGCATCCGGCCGGATGCACTAAGTGCCCGGAACGGGAAGCGGCCGGTGAGGACCAACGACGCATGAGTGTACGTGGTCGGAGGCCGGGCGTCGAACAGGAACGGACCGGCCCCGCCGCGGGTGCCGCCCCCCGGCCCCGCCGCGGGTGCTCGAGCGGGCCACGTGCCCGGGCGCCGGGCCGTCTGGGACGATGCCTGTATGACCGCTGCTACCCCACCCCAGTCGTCCCCGACCGACCGCCGGGTCTCGGCCCGTGTCGGCTCGATCTCCGAGTCCGCGACGCTCGCCGTCGACGCCAAGGCGAAGGCCCTCAAGGCCGCCGGGCGCCCGGTGATCGGCTTCGGTGCGGGCGAGCCCGACTTCCCGACGCCCGGCTACATCGTGGACGCCGCCGTCGCGGCGTGCCGTGAGCCGAGGTTCCACCGCTACACCCCGGCCGGCGGGCTGCCCGAGCTCAAGGCCGCGATCGCCGCGAAGACGCTGCGGGACTCCGGCTACGAGGTCGAGGCGTCCCAGGTCCTGGTGACCAACGGCGGCAAGCAGGCGATCTACGAGGCGTTCGCCGCCATCCTCGACCCGGGTGACGAGGTCATCGTCCCGGCCCCGTACTGGACCACCTACCCCGAGTCGATCCGGCTCGCCGGCGGTGTCCCGGTGGAGGTCGTCGCGGACGAGACGACCGGCTACCGCGTCTCGGTCGAGCAGCTGGAGGCCGCCCGTACGCCCCGCACCAAGGTGCTGCTGTTCGTGTCGCCGTCCAACCCGACGGGCGCGGTGTACTCCCGCGAGCAGGTCGAGGCCGTCGGCCGCTGGGCCGCCGAGCACGGCCTGTGGGTGCTGACCGACGAGATCTACGAGCACCTGGTCTACGGCGACGCCGAGTTCGCCTCGCTGCCCGTGGTCGTCCCCGAGCTGCGCGACAAGTGCGTCGTGGTCAACGGCGTGGCGAAGACGTACGCCATGACCGGCTGGCGCGTGGGGTGGGTCATCGGCCCGAAGGACGTGGTCAAGGCCGCGACCAACCTCCAGTCGCACGCCACCTCGAACGTCTCCAACGTGGCGCAGATGGCCGCGCTGGCCGCCGTCTCCGGCGATCTGACGGCCGTCGAGGAGATGAAGGTCGCCTTCGACCGCCGCCGCCGCACGATCGTGCGGATGCTCAACGAGATCGACGGCGTCGTCTGCCCCGAGCCGGAGGGCGCGTTCTACGTCTACCCGTCGGTCAAGGACCTGCTCGGCAAGGAGATCCGCGGCAAGCGGCCGGCGACCAGCGTCGAGCTGGCCGAGCTGATCCTGGAGGAGGCCGAGGTGGCCGTCGTCCCCGGTGAGGCGTTCGGCACCCCGGGCTATCTGCGGCTGTCCTACGCGCTGGGCGACGAGGACCTGGTCGAGGGCGTCTCCCGGCTGCAGAAGCTGCTGGGCGAGGCGCGCTAGCCGCCGCGCTCGCCGCTCACCTCACGTGCGGGGCCCTTCGGGGCCCCGCACGCGTTTTCAAAAATCCTCTCGGGCACGTTTTCGGGCAACCCCCCGTTCAGGGAATCCCCTACCGGTCCCGGGGGCCCGTACGGCAGGATCTGGGGATGTTGCACTCCGCCGCCCCCGCCCGGGACCTTCGCAGCCTGCCCAAAGCCCATCTCCATCTGCACTTCACCGGGTCGATGCGGCCCGGCACGCTCCTGGAGCTCGCCGACAAGTACGGCGTGCACCTCCCGGAGGCGCTGAGCGGGGCGCTCAGCGGCGGCGAGCCCCCCAAGCTGCGGGCGACCGACGAGCGCGGCTGGTTCCGCTTCCAGCGGCTGTACGACATCGCCCGCTCGTGCCTGCGGTCCGCCGACGACATCCGGCGGCTGGTGCACGAGGCGGCCGAGGAGGACGCCCGCGACGGCTCCGGCTGGCTGGAGATCCAGGTCGACCCCACCTCGTACGCGCCCCGGCTGGGCGGGCTGATCCCCGCGATGGAGGTCATCCTCGACGCGGTGGAGACGGCGGCCCGGGACACCGGGATCGGCATACGGGTGCTGGTGGCCGCCAACCGCACCCGGCACCCGCTGGACGCGCGGACGCTGGCCCGGCTCGCGGTGCGCTACGCGGACCGGGGCGTGGTGGGCTTCGGCCTCTCGAACGACGAGCGGCGCGGGCTGGCCCGCGACTTCGACCGGGCGTTCGCGATCGCCCGGGAGGGCGGGCTGCTGGCCGCCCCGCACGGCGGCGAGCTGGCGGGCCCGAGCAGCGTCCGCGACTGCCTGGACGATCTGCACGCGAGCCGCGTGGGCCACGGCGTGCGGGCCGCGGAGGACCCCCGGCTGCTGCGCAAGCTCGCCGAGCGGGGCATCACCTGCGAGGTGTGCCCGGCGTCCAACGTCGCGCTCGGCGTCTACGACAAGCCGGCGGACGTGCCGCTGCGGACGCTGTACGACGCGGGGGTGCCCATGGCGCTGGGCGCGGACGACCCGCTGCTGTTCGGGTCCCGGCTGGCGGACCAGTACGCGCTGGTGCGCGAGCACCACGGGTTCACGGACGAGGAGCTCGCGGAGCTGGCGCGGCAGTCCGTACGGGGGTCGGCGGCGCCGGAGGACGTGCGGCGAAAGCTGCTGGCGGGCGTCGACGCCTGGCTGGCGGCGTAGCGGGACCCGGGGCCGCGGCAGCGTCCTCCGGGGGCCCGGTGGGGCCCTCAGAGGCTGACGCCGACCGTCACCGGCTCGTTGACCAGCGTGACCCCGAAGGCCGCCCGGACGCCGTCCCTCACCTCGCGGGCCAGCGCCAGCAGGTCCTCGGTGGTGGCCGCGCCGCGGTTGGTGAGGGCGAGGGTGTGCTTGCCGGAGATCCGGGCCGGCCCGTCCCCGTACCCCTTGGTGAAGCCGGCCCGCTCGATCAGCCAGGCGGCGGAGGTCTTCACGAGCCCCTCCCCCGCCGGGTAGGCGGGCGGCGCCACATCGGGCCCGAGCCGCTCGGCGACGCGGGCGAGGAACGCCTCGTACGCCGCCGCGGGGAGGATCGGGTTGGTGAAGAAGGACCCGGCCGACCAGGTGTCGTGGTCCTCGGGGTCGAGGACCATGCCCTTGCCGGCGCGCAGCTTGAGCACGGTCTCGCGGGCCCGGGCCACGGGCACCCGGTCGCCCTGCTCGACGCCGAGGGCACGGGCGACCTCCGCGTACTTCACGGGCGCGGAGAGCCCGGCGGCGTCCTCCAGCTCGAAGCGGACGCGGAGCACCACGTAGCGGGTTGGGTCGTCCTTGAAGCGGCTGTGCCGGTAGGCGAAGGAGCAGTCGGCGGCGGGGATCGTCACGGTCTCCCCCGCCCGCCGGTCGTAGGCGACGACCTCGGTGATCGTGGCGGAGACGTCCTGGCCGTAGGCGCCGACGTTCTGGATGGGGGTGGCGCCGGCGGAGCCGGGGATGCCGGCGAGGCACTCGATGCCGGCCAGGCCGGCCTCGACGGTGCGGGCCACGGCGTCGGACCAGTTCTCGCCGGCGGCCAGCTCCAGCCGGGCGCCGCGGCCGCCGGCCGCCGGGGTCAGCTCGAAGCCGGTGGTGGCGATGCGCAGGGCGGTGCCGTCGAAGCCGTGGTCCCCGATGACGAGGTTGCTGCCGCCGCCGATGATCAGCAGCGGGGTGCCGGCCGCGTCGGCCTCCCGGACCGCGTCGATCACCTCGGCGTCGGTGGTCGCGGTCAGAAGGCGGCGCGCGGGGCCGCCCAGCCGGAAGGTGGTCAGCGGGGCGAGCGGGGCATCGTGAAGTTCCTGCACGCGCACAAGGGTACGGGGGCCGCTCCGCGCCGGACGCGGAGCGGCCCCCGTGGCCGGGAAGCCGGTGATCGGTGGTCGGTGGCCGATCAGGCGAGGCGGACCAGGGCGCGGGCCATGCCCAGCACCTTCTGGCCGTCGCTGACGGCCGTGAGGTCGACGCGGACGACGCGGTCGTCCAGCTTGGCGGCCACCTTGCCGCTGACCTCGATCGTCGCCCCCTTCTCATCGTTGGGGACCACGACCGGCTTGGTGAAGCGCACCCCGTACTCGGCGATCGCCCCGGGGTCGCCGGCCCAGTCGGTGACCACGCGGATCGCCTCGGCCATGGTGAACATGCCGTGGGCGATCACGTCCGGCAGGCCGACCTCGGTGGCGAACTTCTCGTTCCAGTGGATCGGGTTGAAGTCGCCGGAGGCGCCCGCGTACTCGACGAGCGTGGCGCGCGTCACGGGGAAGGTCCGCGCCGGCAGCTCGGTGCCGACCTCGACGTCGTCGTAGGAAATCGTCGCGGCCATCGGTCTCAGCCCTCCTCGGCGGCGCGCGCCACCAGCTTCGTGTACGCCGTCACCACGTGCTCGCCGTTCTCGTCGTGCACATCGCCGCGGATGGAGAGCACGTCGTTGCCGGCCAGCGACTTGATCGACTCGATGGTGGAGGTCACGGAGAGCCGGTCGCCGGCGCGCACCGGGCGCGTGTAGACGAACCGCTGGTCGCCATGGACCACCCGGCTGTAGTCCAGGCCCAGCTCCGGGTCGCGGACGACCACGCCGGCGGCCCGGTAGGTGATCAGGAAGGCGAAGGTCGGCGGGGCGATCACATCGGGGTGGCCCAGCGCCTCGGCCGCGTCCCGGTCGCGGTAAGCGGCGTGCTCGTCGCCGATGGCCTCGGCGAATTCACGGATCTTCTCCCGGCCTACCTCGTACGGCGCGGTGGGCGGGTAGCTCCGCCCCACAAAGGACTGGTCGAGCGCCATCTGCTCGGCACCTTTCGGAAAAGTGATCGGAAAAGTGAGTCGTCCTGCTCCAACGACACGAGGCCGCCCCCAGTGCAGGGGACGGCCTCGGGTACGAGCCTGTACTTATCGCGTCTCGCGGTGCGCGGTGTGCGCGTTGCAACGCGGGCAGTGCTTCTTCATCTCAAGACGGTCCGGGTCGTTGCGCCGGTTCTTCTTGGTGATGTAGTTCCGCTCCTTGCACTCCACGCAGGCCAGCGTGATCTTCGGGCGGACGTCGGTGGCAGCCACGTGAGTGCTCCTTGACGGACGGGTGGACGGATTAACGCAGGAAAGAGTAGCCGATCGAAGGACCGACCCCACAATCGGCTACTTTCGAGTAGCGGTGACCGGACTTGAACCGGTGACACAGCGATTATGAGCCGCTTGCTCTACCGACTGAGCTACACCGCTGCGATGCGATCGGACCCCGCCCGAGGGCGGGAGCCTCACACATCAGAGCCCCAAAACGGAATCGAACCGTTGACCTTCTCCTTACCATGGAGACGCTCTGCCGACTGAGCTATTGGGGCGAGCGATGAAGACATTACACGGTTGGCCGCCGAAGGTGAAATCCGTATCCGGACGGCGCCCCAGCGGCCTCGCGGGACCACACCGGTACGACTATTCGCCCCCCGCCGGGCGGTTCCCGGGCGGCGGCGCCGGCGCGCCCTAGGGTCGGTCGTCACAGGCCGCGCGGTCCGTCATCCGTCCGTGGCGGAACCGACCACCCGCACTCGCACGCCAGGAGCGCGATGCCCGACAGCCAGCCGCAGCAGCCGCAGCCCCCGAGGAGCGAGGGCGGGCCGGTCCCCGACACCGGCGCGCTGGTGCTGTGCGGCGCCCGGCTCGCCGACGGCCGGGCCGTGGACGTACGGCTCAGCGGGGGCCGCATCGAGGCCGTGGGCACGGCCGGCAGCCTCACCGCGGAGGGGGCGCTCGGCTCCCGCCTCGACCTCGACGGCTATCTGCTGCTGCCCGCCCCCGCCGAGCCGCACGCGCACTGCGACACCGCGCTGACCGCGGCGGCCGACGGGCCCGCCGGCCGCGGCGCCCCCGTGTCGTACGCCCCCGAGGACGTGCAGCGGCGCACCACCGAGGCCGCGCTGCTCCAGCTGGGGCACGGCGCGACCGCGCTCCGCGGCCATGTGCGGGTGGGCGATGTGCACGGGCTGCGCTCCCTGGAGGCGGTGCTCCAGGCCCGCCGGGCGCTGCGGGGGCTCACCGAGCTGTCGGCGGTGGCCGTCCCCGGGCTGCTGACGGGCGCCGCCGGGGCGGACGGCCTCGCGGTGCTGCGGGACGCGGCCAAGATGGGCGCCTCGGTGATCGGCGGCTGTCCGGACCTCGACCCGGACCCCATCGGCTACACGGAGGCGGTGCTGGGCATCGCGGCCGAGCACGGGCTGCCGGTGGACCTGCACACCGCCGGGGACGACCCGGCCCGGCTGGCCCGGCTGGCCGCCATGGCCGGCGGGCTGCGGCCGGGGGTGACGATCGGGCCGTGCGGCGGGCTCGGGCGGCTGCCGGGCGAGGTGGCCCGCCGGGTCGCGGACCAGCTGGCGGCGGCGGGGGTGACGGTGGTCCTCCTGCCGCAGGGCGACTGCGGGGCGATGCCCCGGGGGGCGGCGCGGCCGCCGCCCCGGGCGCGGCCGGCTCCTCGGGCGCAGCCG
>NZ_JBPQTV010000016.1:0-42729 GCF_051386515.1 Streptomyces sp. URMC 123
CCCCCCCCCCCCCCCCCCCCCCCCCCCCCCGCTGTCGTTTCCGGCCGGGTACGCTGCCCGGCCCGCCGCCGGGCCGGCCCCGCTGTTCTTCGCCGCTCTTCGGCCGGGGCCGAGGCGGGTGCCGAGGCCGGCGGACCCGGCAGGCCCCGTCAGGAGAGCGCGGGCTCCTCGCGGGCGATGTCCTCCGCCAGCCGCTCCAGCAGCGGCCCCGCCTGCGCCACGCACCGCCGTACGTCCGGCTCCAGCGAGGTCAGCGCGTACACCCGGGCGAACCCGGCCGCCCGCAGCGCCTCCCGCGTCAGCGCGACCCTGCCGCACACCGCGACGACCTCCACCCCGCGGGCCCGCGCCGCCCGCGCCACGCCCGCCGGCGCCTTGCCCCGCAGGGTCTGCTCGTCCAGCGAGCCCTCCCCCGTGATCACCAGGGTGGCCCGGTCCAGCGCCGCCGCGAAGCCGAGCACCTCCAGGAGCACCTCGATGCCGGGCCGGAACGCGGCGCCCAGGGCGGCGAGGGCCGCGTAGCCGACGCCGCCGGCCGCTCCCGCGCCGGGTGCCCGGGCCGCCTCGCCCGCGGCCGGCCCGAGCGCCTTCTCCAGGGCGGTGGCCCAGTGGCCGAGCCCGGCGTCCAGCAGGGCCACGTCCCGCTCCGTGGCGCCCTTCTGCGGCCCGTACACCGCGGCGGCGCCGTCCGGCCCGGTGAGCGGATTGTCGACGTCGCAGGCGAGCACGATCCGGGTTTGCCCCAGCCGCGCGTCCAGCCCGGACAGGTCGGCCGTCCCGAGGGCGCGCAGCGCGCCGCCGCCGGGGCCGAGGGGGCGGCCCTCGCCGTCGAGCAGCCGGGCGCCAAGCGCGCTCAGCATGCCGGCGCCACCGTCCGTGGTGGCGCTGCCGCCGACGCCGAGGACGATCGTGTGCGCCCCCGCGTCCAGCGCGGCGCGCAGCAGCTCCCCGGTGCCGCGGGTGGTCGCCGTGAGCGGCGCGAGGGTGCCGGCGGGCAGCCGCTGGAGCCCGGATGCCTCGGCCATCTCGACGACGGCGGTGCCGGCGCGCAGCGCGTACGAGGCGTCCACGGGGTCGCCCAGCGGTCCCGCGACCCGTACGGTCCTCCGTTCGAAGCCGGCGGCGACCGCCGCGTCCACGGTGCCGTCGCCGCCGTCGGCGACCGGCAGCGCCTCGACCTCCAGCCCGGGCAGGGCGCGCCGCAGCCCCGCCGTCAGGTGCTCGGCGACCCGCACGGCCGTGAGGGAGCCCTTGAACTTGTCCGCGGCGATCAGCACCCGGGGCGCCGCGCCCGACCCCGTGCCTCGTATCGCTTCGTCCGCCACCAATGCCACCCCTTGTCGAAAGAACAAGCAGTCGCGCCGCTGCGACCCTATCCGGCGCCGGGCCGCCCTGCCCATGGCCGACCGGCGCCCGTCCCCCGCGTTCCCGGCGCGCCAGGCCCACATACCCCGCCATTTCGCTCCATAGTGGGGCGGCATGAGCACGGATGCGACTGCCGACGCCCCTCCGCCGGCCCCCGTGGGCCACGGCCCCGACGAGCCCCCCGACCGGGCCGTGGTCGCCATCGGCATGGCGGCGGTGCTCGGTGTCGTCGCCTGGGCGGCCTTGGCCAAGGATTCCTTCTCGGATATCTCGAAAAGCGCCCTGCGCTGGGTGCTGTCGAATTTCGGCTGGCTGTTCGTGGTGGCCGCCGACGCCTTTCTGGTGCTCTGCGTGGTCATCGCGCTGAGCCGGTTCGGGCGCATTCGACTGGGCCGGGACGACGCCGAACCCGAATTCGGAAATCTCGCCTGGATCGCCATGATGTTCAGCGCGGGCATGGGAATCGGGTTGATGTTCTACGGGGTCGGGGAGCCCCTGCAGCACTATCTCTCCCCGCCGCCCGCCTCCGGTGTCGAACCGCTCACCGGCGCGGCGGCCCGTACGGCGCTGGAGTACTCCTTCTTCCACTGGACGCTCCAGCCGTGGGCGATCTACGGCATGGCCGGGCTCGCCCTGGCCTACTCCGTCTTCCGCAAGGGGCGCGGCAATCGGCTCAGTTCGGTGTTCGTCCCGCTGCTGGGCGCCCGCCGGGCCGACGGCTGGCAGGGCCGCGGCATCGATCTGCTGTCCGTCTTCGCGACCGTGTTCGGCACGGCGACGAGCCTGGGGCTGGGCGCGCTGCAGGTGGCCGAGGGGCTCGACCTCACGGCCGGGGTCGAGAACACCCGCACGGTGCAGCTGATCGTGATCATCTCGCTCTCCGCCGCGTTCGTGGGCTCCGCGTTCTCCGGGCTGCACAAGGGGGTGAAGTGGCTCAGCACGCTCAACATCGTGCTGGCGGCCGTGCTCATGGTCTTCGTCTTCGTGGTGGGTCCGACCGTCCACGTCCTGGACACCATTCCGGCGAGCCTCGGCGGCTATCTGCACGATCTGCTGCCCATGGCGTCGCGCACGGGGGCCTTCACCGACCAGGCGTGGCTGGGCGCCTGGACGATCTTCTACTGGGCGTGGTGGCTGTCGTGGGCGCCCTTCGTCGGCACCTTCATCGCCCGGATCTCGCACGGCCGGACGATCCGGGAGTTCCTCGTCGGGGTGCTGCTGGTGCCCAGCGGCGCGACCATGCTCTGGTTCTGTGTGCTGGGCGGCAGCGCGCTGCGGCTGGACGCCACGGGCGCCGCAGACCTGGCGGAGACGGCCACGACCGGCGCGGAGGCCGCGCTGTTCGCGATGCTCGACGCGCTGCCGCTGTCCACGGTCACCAGCTGGGTGGCGATGCTGCTCGTGATGACGTACTTCGTGACGAGCGCGGACTCCGCCTCGCTGGTCATGGGGTCGCTCACCAGCCGGGGCGCGCTGCACCCGCGCACCTGGCTGGTCGTGCTGTGGGGCGTGCTGATGGCGGCGGTGGCGGCGGTGCTGCTGGTCGCCGGCGGGCTGAACTCCCTCCAGACGGCGACGATCCTGGTCGCGCTGCCGTTCGCGCTGGTGATGCTGGCCCTGTGCTGGTCGCTGCTGCGGGAGCTGAGCACCGACCCGGGCGCGGGGCCGGCCCGCCACCACGCCCTGCACGGGCTGCGGGACGCGGTGCGGACCATGGTCGGCGAGGCCATCACCGAGCAGGGGCCCGTCCGGCACCGGCGGCTGCGCCGGGCGGCCGAGACCCGTCTCGACCGCGACGACGACACGGGCGGGGGCGCGGGGCCCGGCGCCTGACCGCCCGGCGCGGCGCTACGCTGCCGCCCGTGAGCACCATGGACTACGCCGCGTACATCGCCGGGCTGCCGAGGATTCTCTCCGGGGCGGCCGCCCTCTTCCAGGACAGCGCAGGGCGGGTGCTCCTCGTGGAGCCCAACTACCGCGCGGACAAACGGTGGCTGCTGCCCGGCGGGACGGTCGAGTCGGCCGGGGGCGAGACCCCGCGCCAGGCCGCCCGCCGGGAGACGGCGGAGGAGATCGGCCTGGATGTCGCGATGGGCCCGCTGCTCGCGGTCGACTGGGTGCCGGGCACGCGCGAGCGCCCGCCGCAGGCGGCGTATCTGTACGACGGCGGGGTGCTGGCCGCCGAGCGGCTCGCCGAGATCCGGCTGCAGGACTCCGAGTTGCTCTCCTGGCGCATGGTGGCCCTGGAGGACGCGGCGGAGCTGCTGGTGCCGGGGGTGTTCCGGCGGGTGAGCCGGGCGCTGGCCGCCCGCGCGGCGGGCACGGGGCCGGTGGAGCTGGAGGACGGCCACCCGCCGGTGTGAGGCGCGCCGGTGGCCCGGGTGGGGCCGGTCGGAGCGGCGCGCCGGGGCTCCCGGTCGGTGAGACACGCCGGGGGCTTCCGGTCGGGGCGGCGCGCCCGGCGTCTCGCGTCAGAACAGTGCCTGCGCGGCGAAGCCGCCGCTCGGTGCCTTCTCGAAGTCCAGGAGCCGCCGCTTGCGGTCGAGCCCGCCGCCGTAGCCGGTGAGCCCGCCGCCCGCGCCGACGACCCGGTGGCAGGGGACGATGATGCCGATCGGGTTCCTGCCGTTGGCCAGGCCCACCGCCCGGGAGGCGCCGGGGCTGCCGAGGCGCTCGGCCAGCGCGCCGTACGAGACGGTCTCGCCGTACGGGATGTCGCACAGCGCGGCCCACACCCGGCGCTGGAAGTCCGTGCCGACGAGCCGCAGCGGCAGGTCGAACACGGTCAGCTCCCCGGCGAAGTAGGCCGTGAGCTGCCGGACGGCCTCGCGGAAGACGGGGTCGGCGTCGTCGCGCACGCCGAAGCTCTCCCGCGGCGGGCGGTGGCGCTGGTCGGTCATGTAGAGGCCGCGGAGGGCGGCGTCCTCGGCCACGAGGGTGAGGTCGCCGACGGGACTGGCCATGACGGTATGGGTTCTCATGGGCGGGGTGCCTTCGGTTCGATGGGGTGGAGGTCGGCGAGGAGGCGCGGGTGACCGTACGCGCGCCGGTCGTGCGCGTACCGGCTGTGCGCCCGCCCGCCGTGGACGCGCCCGTCGTACGCGACGCCGGTCGTACGCGTCGTACGCGCGCCGGTCGTGCGCCTCGGGGCGTCAGACCGGCAGCGCATTGATCGGGTGGTCGTCGGTCGCCCAGAGGTACTGGACCGCGTACGCGCGCCACGGGCGCCAGGCCGCGGCCCGCGCGGTGAGCGCGGCCGGTGCGGCGGGCAGCCCCAGCCCGGCCGCGGCGCGCCGCACCCCGAGGTCGGTGGGGAGGAACGCGTCCGGGTCGCCGAGCGCGCGCATCGCCGTCACCTCGACGGTCCACGGCCCGATGCCGGGCAGCGCCGCCAGCCGCTCCCGGGCCGCTCCCCAGTCGCTGCCCGCGTCCAGCGGGATCTCGCCCGCCGCCAGCGCCGCGACCAGGGTGGTCAGGGTGGCGCGGCGGGTGCGGGGCAGGGCGAGCCGCTCCGGGTCGAGGGCCGCCAGGGCGGCCGGCTCGGGGAAGAGGTGGGTGAGGCCGCCCTCCGGGTCGGCCACGCTCTCGCCGTGCGCGAGGACGAGCCGGCCGGCGTGGGTGCGGGCGGCGGCCGTGGAGACCTGCTGGCCGAGCACGGCCCGTACGGCGAACTCCGCCCCGTCGACCGTGCGCGGCACCCTGCGGCCGGGCGCGGCCGCCACCAGGGGCGCCAGCGCGGGGTCGCGGCCCAGCAGCTCGTCGACCGCGGCCGGGTCGGCGTCCAGGTCCAGCAGCCGCCGGCAGCGGCTGATGGCGATGGTCAGATCGCGTGGATCGGTGAGGGAGAGCCGGCAGGAGATGTGGTCGGGCCGCGGGCTCAGGGCCACCACGCCGTGGCCGTACGGCAGCCGCAGGGTCCGCCGGTACGCGCCGTCGCGCCACTCCTCCACGCCGGGCACGGCGGTGGCGGCGAGGTGCCCGAAGAGGTTGGACGGTTCGAGCGGGGCACGGAAGGGCAGCCGCAGCGTCAGGGCGCCGAGGGCCGCGGGGGCCGCCGCAGCCGGCTCGCCGGGGAGCGGTCCGGTGGAGCCGGACGGTCCGCCGGCGCCGGGCGCGGCGGCACGGGCGCGGGCCGCGCGGGCCCGCAGCTCGGTCGGGGAGAGCGCGAAGACCTCGCGCACGGTGTCGTTGAAGGTGCGGACGCTGGCGAAGCCGGCGGCGAAGGCGATGTCGGCCATGGGCAGCTCGCTGGTCTCGATCAGCAGCCGGGCGGTCTGGGCGCGCTGGGCGCGGGCGAGGGCGAGCGGGCCGGCACCGAGCTCGGCGTACAGCTGCCGCTCGACCTGGCGGCTGCTGTAGCCCAGCCGCCGGGCGAGGCCGGGCACGCCCTCGCGGTCGACGACGCCGTCGGCGATCAGCCGCATGGCGCGGGCGACCAGGTCCGCCCGCTCGTTCCACCGCGGGGAGCCGGGGACGGCGTCGGGGCGGCACCGCTTGCAGGCCCGGAAGCCGGCCTGCTGGGCGGCCGCGGCGCTCGGGTAGAACGACATGTTCCGGGGCTTCGGCGGCATCGCGGGACAGCTGGGCCGGCAGTAGATCCGGGTGGTCAGCACGGCGGTGAAGAACCAGCCGTCGAACCGGGCGTCCTTGGAGAGCACGGCCCGGACGCACCGTTCGGTGTCGGTATGCATGCGTCCAGCTTGGCGCGCGGCCCGGCGCGGGGCTGGCGGAAATCCGACATCACCCTCGCCCCACGTGGGCCGACGGATTTCACCGTTCACGGGCCGGGCCGGGAGGGGGCCTCAGCGACCGCCGGTCTCCCGGATGCGCCGCCAGGCCGCCCGGGCCGCGTGGTGGCCGGACATGCCGTGGACGCCGGGGCCCGGCGGGGTGGCCGAGGAGCAGAGGAAGACGGCAGGGTGCGCGGTGGCGTACGGGACCCGGGCGAGGCGGGGGCGGATCAGCGTCTGGAGCCCCGCGAACGCGCCGGTGCCGATGTCGCCGCCGACGTAGTTGGCGTTGCGGGCGGCGAGTTGGGGCGGGCCCGCGGCGGCGCGGGCGAGCACCACGTCCCGAAAGCCGGGCGCGAAGCGCTCGATCTGTCGTTCGATCGCCTCGGTGGCGTCGCCCTGCCAGCCGCTGGGCACATGGCCGTACACCCAGAAGGTGTGCTTGCCCTCGGGCGCCCGCGTCGGGTCGACGATGCTCGGCTGCGCGGTGATCAGGAACGGCACGGAGGGGTCGCGGCCGTCGACGGCGGCGTGCAGGGCCGCGTCGATCTCCCCGAGGGTGGGCCCGATATGGACCGTGCCGGCCCGGCGGGCGTCCGGCGAGGTCCAGGGGACGGGCTCGGAGAGCGCGTAGTCGAGCTTGAAGACGGAGGGGCCGTAGCGATAGTGGCGGTACGCCTCGCCGAGCCCCGCGATCCGGGCGAGCGCGGTGGGCGAGGTGTCGAAGACATAGGCGCGGGCCGGCGGCAGGTCGTCCAGGCGCTTGACCTCGACCCCTGTGTGGACGGTGCCGCCCAGCTCCCGCAGATGGGCGGCGAGCGCGTCGGAGATGGCCTGGGAGCCGCCGCGCGGCACCGGCCAGCCGCCGGCGTGCGCGGCCAGCGCGAAGATCAGGGCGATGCCGCCGGTGGCGAAGCCGCTCACGGGCGCGATGGCGTGCCCGGCGAGCCCGGCGAGCAGACCGCGGGCCTTCTCGCCGCGGAAGCGGCGGGCGAGCAGGGTGGCGGGCCGGGCGGCGAGCAGCCCGAACCGGGCGAAGGCGACCGGGTCGCGCGGCAGCCCGTCCCACTGGGTGCGCAGGAAGTCCCGGGCGATGGCGTCCCACTTGCCGTGGAAGGGGGCGACGAGCCTGCGGTACGCCCCCGCGTCCTCGGCGCCCAGCGACATCGCGGTCTCGCCGACCGAGCGGGACAGCAGCGCGGCCGTGCCGTCCGGGAAGGGGTGCGCCATCGGCAGCTCGGGGTGCACCCACTCCAGGCCGTGGCGGTCCAGCGGCAGGGCCTTGAAGGCGGGCGAGCCGAAGCCCAGCGGGTGCACGGCGGAGCAGGGGTCGTGCCGGAAGCCGGGCAGGGTGAGCTCCTCGGTGCTCGCGCCCCCGCCGACGGAGTCCCGGGCCTCGAACACGGCGACCGAGCAGCCGCGGCGGGCCAGTTCGACGGCGGCCGTCAGCCCGTTGGGGCCGGCTCCGACCACGACCGCATCGAGCATCGACGGCACGTTGGGCTCCTTCGTCGGCGGCGTCGCCGCGGGGGTGGGACCGCGGCGGCGGGGGCTGCGGCCAGGATATGCCCGGCCGCCGGGCGGGCCGGAGCGGGGTTTCACGCCCCGTGCGACAGCCTCGGCGCGCCGCCGTCGCCCATCGCGCCCACCGGGGGTGTGATGGCCTCGACGACATCGAGGCATCGACGGCCACCGTCCGGAGGAGGAGTGGAGCCATGTTCACCGACACCAAGGCATTCAGCGGGTTCTCCGTGAACGATCTGGAGAAGGCGAAGGAGTTCTACGGCGAGGTGCTCGGCCTGCGGGTGACGGAGGAGTACGGCATGCTGACGCTGCGGCTCGCCGGCGGCACGGACGTCCTCGTCTACCCCAAGGACGACCACACCCCGGCGTCGTTCACGATCCTCAACTTCCCCGTGGACGACATCGACCGGGCCGTCGACGCGCTGGTGGAGCGCGGGGTCGCCATGGAGCGGTACGAGGGGTTCCCGCAGGACGAGAAGGGCGTCTTCCGGGAGGAGGGCCCGTACATCGCCTGGTTCAAGGACCCGGCCGGCAACGTGCTCTCGGTGCTCCAGGAGCGCTAGTCGGTCCCGCGCGAGCCCCCGGAGGGCACCGGGCCGCCGCGGTGGTCAGGCGGCGGCCGTGTCGCCCTCCGGCCCGCGGAGCAGCTCCAGCAGTCGGCGGACGGTCTCCCCGTCGCGGGCCGCGGTGAACGGCAGGGCGTTGCCGCCCTGGACGCGGAACGGCTCGCCGGAGAGCGTGGCGCTCGCGCCGCCGGCCTCCGCGACGAGCAGCAGCCCGGCCGCGTGATCCCACGGGTTCTCCCAGCCGAAGGCGATGGCGTCGAGCTCCCCCTGCGCGACGTGCAGATACTCCAGGCCCGCCGAGCCGCACGGGCGGGGCGCGACGCCGTCGACGACCAGCCGGGCGAAGGCGCGGTCCTCCTCCGGCGAGGTGAAGTCGGGGTGCGAGGTGGCCACCCTGAGGTCCGCGCCCGGCACGGGGACGCCGCAGGTCAGCGGCCGTCCGCCGAGGGTGGCGCCGCGGCCCCGCACGGCGACCGCCATCCGGTCGGTGGCGGGGGCGTACGTCCAGGAGGCGAGCAGCTCGCCGTCGCGCGCCAGGGTGACGAGCGTGCAGAAGCCGTGGTCGCCGTGGACGAACTGACGGGTGCCGTCGACCGGGTCGACGATCCACACCGGCCGGTCGGAGCGCAGTGACATCAGCACGCGCGGATCGGCGTGCACCGCCTCCTCCCCCACCACCGCGGAGCCGGGCAGCAGCGCGGTGAGCGAGGCGGTCAGGTGCTCCTCGGCGAGCCGGTCGGCGACCGTCACCAGGTCCTGCGGCCCGGTCTTCTCGCTGATCTCATGCGCGGCGAGCGACCGGAAGCGGGGCATCACCTCGGCGGCGGCCGCCTGCCGCACGGCCTCGCCCACGGCTGCCGTGAGCTTGTCCCAGTCCTCCGCGCTCACCACTCCACAGTCCTCGATCATGTCTCCATCGAACCATGGGCCACCGACAGCCGGCCCCCGTACGGTGACGGGCCCGCGCCCTGGTCCGTACGACTCACCCACCGGGGACGGTGGTCATCCGGACGGCCGGGGGTCCTCGAGTTCCGGAATCACCCGCTCACCGTAGGCGTCGATGGTCCGCTCCTTCGCGTCGTGCATGGCGTACAGCGCGAACTGGTCGACGCCCAGGTCCCGCAGGGCCCTGAGCTTCTCCACATGCGCCTCGACCGGGCCGAGGAGGCAGAAGCGGTCGACGATCTCGTCGGGGACGAAGTCCGCCGAGGGGTTCCCGGCGCGGCCGTGGTGGCGGTAGTCGTAGCCCTCCCGGGCCTTGATGTACGAGGTGAGGGCCTCGGGCACCAGTCCGGAGTGCTCCCCGTAGCGGGAGACGAGATCGGCGACGTGGTTGCCGACCATGCCGCCGAACCAGCGGCACTGGTCGCGGGCGTGCGCCGGGTCGTCGCCGACGTACGCGGGCGCGGCCACGCAGATGGTCACCGAGGACGGGTCACGGCCCGCTTCCTCGGCCGCCTTCCGCACCGCCTTCACCATCCACTCGGTCAGGAACGGGTCGGCCAACTGCAGGATGAAGCCGTCGGCCCGCTCCCCGGTCAGGGCGAGCGCCTTCGGGCCGTACGCCGCCGTCCACACGGGCAGCCGGCCGTCGCGCACCCACGGGATGCGCAGGGTCCGGCCGTCGACCTCGGCCTCCCGGCCCTCGGCGAGGTCGCGGATGGCGGTGATGGCCTCGCCGAGCCGGGCGAGGGTGGTGGGTCTGCGGCCCGCCACCCGCTGGGCGGAGTCGCCGCGCCCGATGCCGCAGACGGTGCGGTTGCCGTACATGTCGTTGAGGGTGGCGAAGGTGGAGGCGGTGACCTCCCAGGTGCGGGTGGCGGCGTTGGTCACCATGGGGCCCACGATCAGCCGCTCGGTGTGGTCCAGGACGCGGCTGAGGATGACGAACGGCTCCTGCCAGAGCACGGCGGAGTCGAAGGTCCAGCCGTAGCGGAAGCCGGCGCCCTCCGCGCGGCGCATCAGGTCGACGACCCGGGAGGCGGGCGGGTCGGTCTGCAGGACGAGCCCGAAGTCCATGGCGGCTCCTAACGGTCGAGGTACTGGCAGGTGCCGCGCGGGGTGTACTGGCCGTGCCCGGCCCGGCCGGTGAACCGGCCGGCGTCGATGACGACGTCGCCGCGCGAGAGCACGGTCTCCACCCGGCCGGTGATCTCCTTGCCCTCGTAGGCCGAGTAGTCGACGTTCATGTGGTGCGTGGCGGCCGAGATCACCTGGCGCGCGTGCGGGTCGTAGATGACGACATCGGCGTCCGCGCCGGGCGCCAGGGTGCCCTTGCGGGGGTGGAGGCCGAACATCCGGGCCGGCGCGGCACAGGCGATCTCGATCCAGCGGCGGCGGGAGATGTGCCCGTCCACCACGGCCTGGTGCAGCAGGTCCATCCGGTGCTCCACCCCCGGCAGCCCATTGGGGATCTTGGAGAAGTCGCCCCGGCCGAGCTCCTTCTGGCCGGCGAAGCAGAACGGGCAGTGGTCGGTGGACACCACCTGGAGGTCGTCCGTGCGCAGCCCGCGCCACAGCGCCGCCTGGTGCTCGCGCGGGCGCAGCGGTGTGCTGCACACGTACTTGGCGCCCTCGAAGTCCGGCTCGGCGAGGTTGTCGGCGGACAGGAACAGATACTGCGGGCACGTCTCCCCGAACACCGGCAGGCCCTTGTCCCGGGCCGCCGCCAGTTCGGCGACCGCCTCCTCGGCGGAGACGTGCACCACGTACAGCGGCGCGCCCGCCACCCGGGCGAGCTGGATCGCCCGGTGCGTGGCCTCCGCCTCCAGCAGCACCTTGCGCACCTCGCCGTGGTGGCGGGGGTCGGTCCTGCCCTCGGCGAGGGCCTGTTCGACGAGGACGTCGATGGCGATGCCGTTCTCCGCGTGCATCATGATCAGCCCACCGTTGTCGGCGGCACGCTGCATGGCCCGCAGGATCTGCCCGTCGTCGCTGTAGAACACGCCGGGGTAGGCCATGAACAGCTTGAACGAGCTCACGCCCTCCTCCACGAGGCGGTCCATCTCCTTGAGGGAGTCCTCGTGGACATCGGAGAGGATCATGTGGAAGGCGTAGTCGACGGCGCACTTCCCGTCGGCCTTGGCGTACCAGGCGTCGAGCCCCTCGCGCAGCGAGCTGCCCTTGGTCTGGACCGCGAAGTCGACAATGGTGGTGGTGCCGCCCCAGGCGGCGGCGCGGGTGCCGGTCTCGAAGGTGTCGCTGGCGAAGGTGCCGCCGAAGGGGAGCTCCATATGGGTGTGGGCGTCGACCCCGCCCGGGATGACGTACTTGCCGGTGGCGTCGATGACGCGGTCGGCGGTCCAGCCCCGGGCGACGGTGCTGCCGTGCGCGGTGAGGGCCGCGATGCGGCCGTCCTCGATCAGGACGTCGGCGTGGGTCTCCTCGGCGTCGGTGATGACGAGTCCGCCGCGGATGAGGGTACGGGGGATGGTCATGGCCGGTCCTTCCGCTCGGGTCCGCCCGCGGCGAGGTCCTGCTGGGTCCGGCGCAGGGCCGCTTCCAGGGCGGCGGCGCCCTCCTCGGCCTCGGTGACGGCGAGCGACAGCGGCGGCGCGATGCGCAGGGTGTTGCCCGCGCGGCCGCCCTTGCCGATGAGCAGCCCCTGCTCCCGGGCGTGTTCGAGGGTGAGGGCGGCGGCCCGCGGCGAGGGGGCGCCGTCGGCGTCCACCAGCTCGATGCCGATCATCAGCCCCCGGCCGCGCACCTCGTGGACGATCGGCAGCCCGGCGGCGGCCGCCCGCAGCCGCTCGATGAGCAGCCCGCCGACCCGCCGCGCGTTGCCCTGGAGGTCGTGTTCGAGGAGGTACGTGAGGTTGGCGAGGCCGGCGGCCATGGTGACGGGGCTGCCGCCGAAGGTGGAGATGGAGTTGGCGCCGAGGCTGTTCATCACCTCGGCCCGGGCGACCACACCGCCGATGGACATGCCGTTGCCGATGCCCTTGGCGAAGGTGAGCACATCGGGCGGGCCGGCCGCGGCATGGGCCTGCCAGCCCCAGAAGTGCTCGCCCGTGCGGCCCCAGCCGGTCTGCACCTCGTCGCTGATCCAGAGGATGCCGTGCCGGTCGAGCACCTCGCGGAAGGCGGCGAACAGCCCGTCGGGGGGCGAGGTGAACCCGCCGACGCCCTGGACCGGTTCGGCGATCAGCGCGGCCACGGTGCCCTGGGCCTGGCCGAGCACGTCCTCCAGGTCGGCGACGCAGGCGGCGATGAACCCGGCGTCGGACAGCGCCGCGTACGGGCCGTGGCCGCGGACGCCGCCGTGCACATAGAGGGTCTGGAACGGCGAGAGGCTGGTGGGCGACCAGGCGGTGTTGCCGGTGACGGCGACGGTGGAGAAGGACCGGCCGTGGTAGCTGTTGCGCAGCGCGAGGATCTGGTTGCTGCGGCGGTGGGCGGTCGCCAGCAGCAGGGCCGCGTCATTGGCCTCGGTGCCGGAGGTGGTGAAGAAGACCCGGGCGTCGGGGATGCCGGAGAGGGTCGCGATCCGCTCGGCGAGCTCCACCATCGGGCGGGAGAGGTAGAGGGTCGAGGTGTGCACGATCCGCCCGGCCTGCTCGGCGACGGCCTTGGTCACCTCGGGCAGGGCGTGGGCGGTCATGGTGGTGAGGATGCCGCCGAAGAAGTCGAGGTAGCGGTTGCCCTCGGCGTCCCACACATGGCGGCCCTCGCCGTGGGTGAGCTCGATGGGCTCGTCGTAGGAGAGGGACAGCCAGTCGGGCATCACGGCCCGGTGCCGGGCGTGCAGGGCGCGGTGCCGGTCGGTCATGGGCGCACCAGCCCCTCGTACGCGTCGGGCCTGCGGTCGCGGTAGAAGGCCCACTGCTGCCGGACCTCCTCGATCAGGTCGAAGTCCAGGTCGCGTACGACGAGTTCCTCCTCCTTGTCACTGGCGACCTCGCCCACGAACTGCCCCCGGGGGTCGACGAAGTAGCTGGTGCCGTAGAAGTCGTTGTCGCCCAGCTCCTCGCGGCCGACCCGGTTGATCGCGGCGACGAAGTACTCGTTGGCGACGGCAGCGGCCGGCTGTTCGAGCTGCCAGAGGTGGGCGGACAGGCCGCGGGAGGTGGCGGAGGGGTTGTAGACGAGCTGGGCCCCGGCCAGGCCGAGGGCCCGCCAGCCCTCGGGGAAGTGGCGGTCGTAGCAGATGTACACGCCGACCCGGCCCACGGCGGTGTCGAAGACGGGCCAGCCGAGGTTGCCGGGCCGGAAGTAGTACTTCTCCCAGAACCCCTTGACCTGGGGGATGTGGTGCTTGCGGTACTTGCCCAGGACGGTGCCGTCGGCGTCGATGACGGCGGCGGTGTTGTAGTAGAAGCCGGAGCCGTCGATCTCGAACACCGGGACGACGATCACCATGCCGGTCTCCCGGGCGAGGTCGCGCATGCGGCGCACGGTCGGCCCGTCCGGCACGGGTTCGGCCCAGCGGTAGTGCTCCGGCTCCTGGACCTGGCAGAAGTAGGGGGCGTTGAAGACTTCCTGGAAGCCGATGATCCGCGCCCCCTGGGCCGCCGCCGCGCGGGCGTGCTCCTCGTGCTTGGCGATCATCGATTCGGTGTCGCCGGTCCAACCGGCCTGGACGAGCGCGGCACGGACGACCTGGGCCATGTGCTGCTCCTTTACTGCGTTGCACGGGAGAATCACTCCCGCTCCCCCGCTGATGTCAGAGAGCCACCGCGCTCCGCGGCCACGCCGTGCCTCTACGCACGTAGACGCGGAACGTAGATGGAGAACGTAAGCCGCGCTCCGGGCCGTGGCAAGACCGTCGCGCCGTCGCTCAGGGGCGGCCGTGGGGGTGGACCACCATCGCCGCGCCGCCGCCGCGCCGCGTCTTCTCCGCCGCCGCCAGCCAGCGCCCGTCCGGCAGCAGCTGAATCCCCGTCGCGGCGCCGATCTCGGGGTTCTCCTTGAAGACGTGGCCCAGCGCCTCCAGCCGGTCGCGCACCGGGCTCGCCCACAGCCCCGGCTCCAGGTCCGTGACGGCCGTGTTGCGCTGGCTGGCCCGCGGCGCGGCGATCGCCTCGACCAGTGGCAGCCCCCGGTCCAGATGGCCGACGAGGGTCTGGAGCACGGTGGTGATGATCGTGGAGCCGCCGGGCGAGCCGAGCGCCACCACCGGGCGGCCGCCGTCGAGCACGATGGTCGGCGACATCGAGGAGCGCGGCCGCTTCCCCGGCCCCGGCAGGTTGGGGTCGTGGACGGCCGGGTTCGCGGGCGCGAAGGAGAAGTCGGTCAGCTCGTTGTTGAGGAGGAAGCCCCGGCCGGGCACGGTGATGCCGCTGCCGCCGGTCTGTTCGATGGTGAGGGTGTAGGCGACGACGTTGCCCCACCGGTCCGCGGTGGTCAGATGGGTGGTGTTCTCGCCCTCGTACGGGGTGGGGGCGGCCGTGCCGCCGCTCCGGCAGCCGTCGGGCCGGCGCGGGTCACCGGCCGGCACGGGGCTGGTCAGCACCGCGTCGTCGCTGATCAGGCAGGCGCGGCTGTCGGCGAACCGCTGGGAGAGCAGCCCCTTGGTCGGCACGTCCTCGAAGGCGGGGTCGCCGACCCAGCGCCCCCGGTCGGCGAAGGCGACCCGGCTCGCCTCGATCAGCCGGTGGAGATAGCGGGCCTGGCCCAGCTTCCCCACGTCGGTGCGCTCCAGGATGTTCAGGGCCTCGGCCACGGTGGTGCCGCCCCCGGAGGACGGCGCCATGCCGTAGACATCGAGCCCGCGGTACGAGCTCTTGGTGGGGGCCTGCCGCACGGGCGCGTAAGACCGCAGGTCGGCGGTGGTCAGATCGCCGGGCCTGACCACCCGCTGGGACTTGGGGTCCACCGGCGGCCGGCGCACGGTGCGGACGATGTCCTCGGCCAGCCGCCCCCGGTAGAAGGCGCCGACGCCCTTCTCGGCGAGCTCCGCGTAGGTTCGCGCCAGATCGGGGTTGGTGAAGGTGGAGCCGACCCGGGGCGGCGCGCCGCCGGGCAGGAAGAGCCGGGCGCTGGCGGGGAAGTCGGCGAACCGCGCCTGGTTGTCGGCGGTCTGCTTGCGGAAGGTCTCGTCGACGGTGAAGCCCTCGCGGGCGAGCCGCTCGGCGGGGCGCAGCGCCTGGCGCAGGGAGACGGTGCCCCAGGTGTCGAGGGCCGTGGCCCAGGTGGCGGGCGTGCCGGGGGTGCCGACGCCGAGGCCGCTGGTGACGGCCTGGTCGAACGGGATCGGCCTGCCGTTCTCCAGGAAGAGGTCCTCGCCGGCGCTGCGCGGGGCCTTCTCGCGCCCGTCGAGGGTGCGCACGGTGCGGGTGCGGGCGTCGTAGTACACGAGATAGCCGCCCCCGCCGACGCCGGCGGAGTACGGCTCGGTCACCCCGAGCGCGGCGGCGGTCGCCACGGCCGCGTCCACGGCGTTGCCGCCGCGCCGGAGGATCTCGATCCCGGCCGCCGAGGCGTCGGGGTCCACGCTGGCGACGGCGCCGCCGTACCCCACGGCCACCGGCGACTTGGGCGGCAGGGGGGCGTCGGCGGACGCCGGGGCGGCGGCCGGCGCTCTCGTCGCCGCGTCCGCCGCGGCGCCCCCCGGCCCCGGTGGCGCGGCGGCCAGGGACATCACGGCGGCGCCGGCGACCGCGATCAGCAGGGACGGCTTCCGGACGGCGGAACGGCGCATGCGTACCTCCACTCGACGGCGGTGGCGGCAGCCTAATGGCGCGTCAGCGGCGAGCGCAGTCCCCCGGCACCAGCGCGCCGCGGCCGTGGGAGGGGCACGACGATCCGACCGTCCGTCAAGATTGTTACCTACGCGTAACGCGTCCGACCATTACCGAGGGTAAGACGCAGAGGTTACCGTCGGGTCACTTCGCATCCATCGGCCGTGCCGCCCCCCGTTTCCGCTTCGCCGGCACCGACCCCCGAGGAGCCGACCCATGGCCAACCCCCGAATACCCCTGCGCACTTGTACCCTGGGCGCCGTCTCGGCGGCGCTGGTCGCCGGCGTCTGTCTGGGCGCCGCACCGGCCGCGCAGGCGGCGCCCCTCGCCCCACCGGCCCCGGCCACCGCCCCGTACAGCTCCGCCACCCCGTACACCACGGCCGGCGCCACCGCCGGCGTGACCGAGCGCTTTGTCGACATCGCGGGCGAGGGCGGCACGGTGCTCAAGGCCCATGTGGCCGTCCCCGCCGGCGACGGCTCCCGGCGCCACCCCGTGATCGTGCTCCCGACCAGCTGGGGCATGCCCCGGATCGAGTACGTCGCCCAGGCGAAGCGGCTCGCCGCCGACGGCTATGTGGTGGTGGGCTACAACGCCCGCGGCTTCTGGGAGTCCGGCGGCACCATCGAGGTCGCCGGGCCCAGCGACATCGCCGACGCCTCCAAGGTCATCGACTGGGCGCTGGCCAACACCCCGGCGGACCCGGAGCGGATCGGCATGGCCGGGGTGTCCTACGGCGCCGGGATCAGCCTGATCGCCTCCGCCTTCGACCCGCGCGTCAAGGCGGTGGCGGCGCTGAGCGGCTGGGCGGACCTGGTGGGCTCCATCTACAGCGGCCGCACCCAGCACCTCCAGGCCGCCGGGATGCTCAGCGGCCTCGGCAAGGTCACCGGACGCCCCAGCGAGGAGTTCCGGACCGTCATGGACGCCTTCCTCTCCGGCGATGTCTCGCACGAGAAGGAGCTGGTCGCCTGGGGCAAGAAGCGCTCCCCCGCCACCTATGTCGACCGCATCAACGCCCATGGCACGGCCGTCATGCTCGGCAACGCCTGGGGCGACAGCGTCTTCCCGCCCAACTCGTACGCGGACTTCTACGAGAAGCTGACCGGCCCCAAGCGGCTGGAGCTGCGCCCCGGCGACCACGCCACCGCCGAGGGGCTCGGGCTGCTGGGGCTGCCCAACGACACCTGGACCAGCGCCCACCGCTGGTTCGACCGCCATCTGCGGGGCCGGGACAACGGCGTCGACCGCGAGCGCCCGGTCCAGCTCATGCCCCGCACCGGCGGCTCGTACGAGGGCTATCCGAGCTGGGCCGCCGTGCCCGCCGAGACCCGCGGCATCCCCCTGCGGGAGGAGCGGACGATCCGGGCGAACCACGACTCCGGCGCCAACGGCGGCACGGTCATGCTCTCCAACACCCTCGAACAGTTCCTGCGCATTCCGCCGCTCGCCTCGATCCCGCTGCTGCCCCGCGCGTACGCGGCCGTGTGGCAGACCGAGCGCTACGAGCAGGCGCAGTCGATCCGCGGCACCGTGAAGCTGCACACCACCGTCACCCCCACCGCCTCCAGCGGCACCGCGGTCGCCTACCTCTACGACGTGGGCGCCCTCGGCGTCGGCAAGCTGATCACCACCGCGCCCCTCACCTTCCACGACGCCACCCCGGGCCGGCCGTTCCCCGTCGACCTGGACCTGTACTCCACCGCGTACGACGTCCCGGCCGGGCACCGGCTGGCGCTGGTCGTCGACACCGTGGACCCGCTGTACGCCGAGCACAACCCGGACGGCGCGCGGCTGACGTTCTCCTCCCCCGCGCACGACCCGTCCCGGCTCGACGTGCCGCTACGGGGCGCCGGTTCCCGGTCCTGAGGCCCCCGGGCCCGTATCCGCGCCCGGCCCGGCGCCGTGCCCCGGCCCCGTACCCGGTCCCAGCCCCGGGCCGGGTCCGGGGCCCGGGCCGTGGCCGGGCAGCACGGTGGCCGCGTTCGCGTCCGCCACCTCGACCGCCTCCGTCTTGAGGCTGCGCCGCTGCCGCTTGGCCACCCAGAACGCGAACCACGACAGCAACATGCACATCCCGATGTAGATCGGTGAGATCACCATGACCACCGGGATGAAGGGGAGGTCGTAGTCGAGGTTGGTGGCGATCAGCTTGCCGGCGTGCAGGAACTCCTCATAGGTGATCAGAAAGCCCAGGGAGGTGTCCTTCAGCGCCACCACCAGCTGGCTGATGATCGCCGGCAGCATCGCCCGCACGCCCTGCGGCACCAGCACGTACGACATCACCTGCGTCTTGCGCATGCCGAGGGAGTACGCGGCCTCCCGCTGGCCGCGCTCCACCGAGTTCACCCCGGTGCGGAACACCTCGGCCAGCACCGAGCCGTTGTACAGCGTCAGCCCGGTGACCAGCGCCGGCAGCGGCTGCACCTTCAGCGCCACGAAGACGAAGAAGATCATCACCAGCACCGGCATGGCCCGGAAGAACTCCACGAAGAGGGTGGCCACCCAGCGCACGGGCCGGTGGTCGGAGAGCCGGCCGCAGGCCAGGACGGCGCCCAGGACGAGCGAGAGCACCGAGGCGTAGGCGAACGCCTTGAGGGTGTTGCCGAGCCCCTTGAGCAGCAGCTCCTGGATGCCCTGGTACGCGAACGGCCGCCACTTCTCCGCGGCGAACTGCCCCGTGTCGACCAGCAGGTACACCACCCAGCCGAGCAGGGCCGCGATGGCGGCCGTGGCGGCGAGGCCGTAGAGCCGGTGCCGGGCCCGGGTGTGCGGCCCGGGGACGTCGTAGAGCGCGGTGGTGGTCATCGGACGATCCCCCAGCGGCGCTCCAGCACATTGAAGACGAGGCTGATGGTCAGGGTCACGATGAGATAGCCGACGGCGATCCAGACGAACGACCACACGATGCTGTACCCCAGCTCATTGAGGGTCTTGTAGGTGCCCAGCAGCTCCACGACGCTGAAGGAGCCGGCGATGGCGGAGTTCTTGGCGAGGGCGATCAGCGTCGAGCCGATCGGCGGGATCACGGAGCGGAACGCCTGCGGCAGCACCACGTCCCCCAGCGACTGGCCGAAGGTCATGCCGAGGCTGCGGGCGGCCTCCCCCTGGCCGACCGGCACCGTGTTGATGCCGGCCCGGACCGCCTCGCAGATGAAGGCCGAGGTGTAGCAGCCGAGGGCCAGGATCGCGAAGGTCTGGAACGGCAGCACCAGGCCGAAGCGGGGCAGGCCCAGCAGCACCGCGAAGAACAGCAGGGTCAGCGGGGTGTTGCGGAGCACGGTGACCCACACCGTGCCGAACGCCCGCAGCGAGGCGACCGGCGCGACCCGGAAGGCCGCCATGATCACGCCCAGGACGAGGGCGAGCAGCGAGGCCAACAGGGTGAGCTGCACGGTCCCCCACAGGCCCTCGCCGTAGAGCGACCAGTTGTCGAGAAGAACGTCCACGGGCTGTCTTCCTCGGCTACGCGGCGGGGTAGCGGTCGATCGCGGGCGGGCGGGGGGCGGGCACTCCGGAGAGCCCGAGGGTGGCGTCGTACGCCTTGGTCCAGTCGCCGTTGCGCTGATGGGCCTCGAGGGCGTCGTCGAGGGCGAGGCGCAGGGCGTTGTCGGAGCGCGGCACGCCGATGCCGTAGGGCTCCTGGGAGAACGGGGTGCCGACGACCTTGAGCTCCTCGGGCACCTTGGCCGCGTAGCCCATCAGGATCGTGTCGTCGGTGGTGACGGCATCCACCTGGTAGGCGAGCAGGTTGTCGACGCAGACGGAGTAGCTGTCATAGGCGACCGCGCGGGCCCGCGGGTACTCCCGCTGGATGCGCTGCAGCGGGGTGGAGCCGGCCGCCGAGCAGACCTTCCTGCCGTCCAGGTCCCGGGGGCCGTTGATGTCCTTCTCGTCGGCGCGGACCAGCAGCGACTGGCCGGCCATGTAGTACGGGCCGGCGAAGCCGACGAGCCGCTTGCGCATGTCGTTGATGGTGTAGGTGCCGACGTAGTAGTCGATCTGGCCGTTCTGGAGGGCGGTCTCGCGGTTGGCGGAGGCGATGGTCCGGAACTCGATGCCGGCCGGGTCGAAGCCGAGGGAGGCCGCGAGCATCCGGGCGATCTCGATGTCGAAGCCGGAGTAGGCGCCGGAGGCCGGGTCCTTCTCGCCCAGATAGGGCTGGTCCTCCTTGGCGCCGACCACGAGGCGGCCACGGGCCGTGGCCTTGCGCCAGGTGGGCGAGTCGGGCAGCCGGAAGTCCCGCGCCACCTCGTACCTGGGGAGCCGGTCGGGCTGCGGGCCCTTCACCGGCGGGCTGCCGGGCCTGCCGCAGGCCGCGGCGGCGCACAGGCCCAGGGCGAGCACGGCGAGCCACAGGGCGAGGAGCGGGCGGGGGGCGGGACGCGTCATCGGCTCACCCCTCAGTGCTTGAGGATCTTGGACAGGAAGTCCTTGGCACGGTCGCTCTCCGGCGCGGTGAAGAACTGCTCGGGCGCGCGGTCCTCCACGATCCGGCCGTCGGCCATGAAGACCACCCGGTTGGCGGCGGAGCGGGCGAACCCCATCTCATGGGTGACGACCACCATGGTCATGCCGTCCCGGGCGAGCTGTTGCATGACGTCCAGCACCTCGCTGATCATCTCGGGGTCGAGGGCGGAGGTCGGCTCGTCGAAGAGCATCAGCTTCGGGTCCATGGCCAGCGCGCGGGCGATGGCCACCCGCTGCTGCTGGCCGCCGGAGAGCTGGGCCGGGTACTTCTCGGCGTGCGCGGCGAGGCCGACCCGCTCCAGCAGCTCCCGCGAGCGCCGGTCGGCGTCCTCCCGCTTCCGCCCGCGCACCTTCACCTGCGCCAGCGACACATTGGCGAGCACGGTCTTGTGCGCGAAGAGGTTGAACGACTGGAAGACCATGCCGACCTCGGCCCGGAGCTTGGCGAGCGCCCGCCCCTCGGCCGGCAGCGGCCGGCCGTCGAGGAGGATCGTGCCGCTCTCGATCGGCTCCAGCCGGTTGATGGTCCGGCAGAGGGTCGACTTCCCGGAGCCGGAGGGGCCGATCACGACCACCACCTCCCCGCGGCCGATGGTCAGGTCGATGTCCTGGAGGACATGCAGCTTTCCGTAGTGCTTGTTGACACCGCGCAGCTCGACCAAGGAATCGGCTGCGGGGACGGTGTCGGTGACGGCTCCGTCAACGGCCATGCCAGCTCTGCCCACTCTCAGGTATGTGGCGGTCGGAGCAAACTATCCCCGCGAACCGCCGCAAACCTCCCGACACGCACCCACTCGGCAATAACCGTATTGTGCGCCGATCGGCGCTTCGACCCCTGCGCCGATTGGGGCGGTCGTGCCGCAGGTAGACCTAGGTACGCAGAGTCGGCCTGCGTACCTAGCCTGTTGGGCGAGTTGTCAGAAAGGAGACCGATATGGGCGATGCCATGCCGGTGTACCAGCGAATCGCTGACGATCTACGGCGGCAGATCGACGAGGGGGCCCTCGCGGTCGGCGAGCGCATCCCCTCCCGCTCCGAGCTCAAGCTCGCCTACGAGGCGAGCGACCAGACCGTGGACCGCGCGGTGCGGGTGCTCAAGGCCGCCGGGTACGCCGAAGGGCAGTTCGGGCGGGGCGTCTTCGTCGCGGACCGGGCGCCGCTGGGCACCCTGCTGCGCTCCACCGGCGCCGTCGACTCCCCCTTCGCCGCCCGCATCACCGCCGACGGCACCGCGCTGACCTGGGAGGCGACCTCCACCACGACCACGGCCACGCGCCGGGTCGCCGAACGGCTCGGCATCGACCCCGGCGACCGGGTGATGTGCACGCACTACGAGTACCTGGCCAACCGTCAGCCGGTGCAGCTCGCCACCAGCTGGGAGCCGCTCGCGATCACGGAGGGCACGGATGTCGCCTTCCCCGAGCGCGGACCGTACGCCCGCCGGGGGGTGCGCGGCCGGTTCGCCGCCATCGGCATCCGCGTGGTGCGCGCCGACGAGCTGGTCGGCTCGCGGCCGGCCACCAGCCCCGAGGCGGAGACGCTGGGCTGCTCGCCCGGCCAGTGCGTGACGGTGGTCGAACGCACGCACTACGACGCGGAGGACCGGGCGGTGGAGACGTCGGAGGTCGTGGTGCGGGCGGACCGCTGGCGGCTGGAGTACGGGCTGACGTTCACCTCATGAGGGGCGATCGGCTCTCGCTCGTCGGGGCTCGGGCTCAGGCTCGGGCACGGCGGCCGCGGTCGGCCCCGGCTCATCGGGGCTCAGGCCTCGCTCGCCTCGGCGTGGACGTGGGAGAGCTGGGGCGCGCCGCCGACCGCCCAGTCCAGGCCGGCCGCCACCACATCGATCTCCCGGCCGGAGGGGAGCGTGACCACCGGCTGCCCGTTGGGCCACAGGCACCAGCTCGCCCCCGGCACGGTGCGGACGATGACGGTGCCCAGATACAGCCCGGCGTCGTTCCCCAGCCAGGGCAGCTCTTCCGGGTCCTCGTCCCGCCACCGGGGCAGCAGCTGGTCCAGCGCGGCCAGCGACTCCGGGGAGTCGTCCAGCCGCAGGCCGGCGCGCGCCGCCTGGACCCGGAGCAGCTCGCACTCCGCGAGCAGCTCGGCGATCCCCTCCGGGTCGCTCGGGCCGGCGGTCATCACCGCGACGCCACGCGCCATCTGATGCCGCTTGCGCCAGTCACCCAGGAAAGGGATGTTCATACCGCACAGCGTCGCATCCCCCGGGGCGTCCGCACCACCGGGCGCATGGCGCGCGACGGGGGCTCGGGGCCTTTCCCCTGGCCCTCGGGGAGGACTGGCCCTCGGGCGCGACGTCGAGATCAGCTCTCGGACGCGACGTCGAGGTCGACGACCACCGGGGCGTGGTCCGAGGCGCCCTTGCCCTTGCGCTCCTCGCGGTCGACATAGGCGTCCGAGACCGCCTTGGCGAACGGCTGATTGCCGTACACCAGGTCGATCCGCATGCCGTTGTTCTTGGGGAAGGCCAGCTGGCGGTAGTCCCAGTAGGTGTACGGCCGGTCGTACTTCAGCGGGCGGGGCACCACGTCGGACAGCCCGCGCTCGCGCAGCGCGCCCAGGGCGGCCCGCTCGGCGGGGGTGACGTGGGTGCTGCCCTCGAAGAGGGAGGGGTCCCAGACGTCCTCGTCGGTGGGCGCCACGTTGTAGTCCCCCAGGACGGCGAAGGGGCGCTGCCCCGCGGCGTCCTCCCCTACGGCGGTGGCCAGCGCCTCGAACCAGCGCAGCTTGTAGTCGTAGTGGTCGTGGCCGACCTCGCGGCCGTTCGGCACGTACACCGACCAGACCCGGGCCGGGCCGCAGGTGGCGGCGATCGCCCGCGGCTCCTGGACGCCGTCGAAGTCCGGGCCGCCGGGCAGCCCCACCGTCACGTCCGCGATCCCCACCCTGGACAGGACCGCGACGCCGTTCCACCGGCCGGTGCAGTTCACGACCGCCTCGTAACCGAGCGCCTGGAGCGCCTCGAACGGGAACTGCTCCTCGGTGCACTTGGTCTCCTGGACGCAGAGCACGTCCGTGCCGCTGCTCTCCAGCCAGGCCAGCAGCCTCGGGAGGCGGGCGGTGATCGAATTGACGTTCCAGGTGGCGATGCGCATGGGTCCGAATGTACCGCCCGCCACTGACAGCCCGGCGGCCGTCGGCCGGGACGGGCCCGCACCCCCCGGCCCGCGCCCCCGGGCCGCCTCCCGCGGCACGCAGTGGACCGGCAGCAGGCTCAGTCCCCATCCCCCCGCCGCGACTGCCGCCTCCAGGGGGCCCGTACGGTCCGGCACGGTCGCGAGCCGCAGTGCGGCCCATCCCCATATCGCCCCCAGCAACAGGGCTGTCACGCCCCCGACCACCCGCCCCGCGGATATCCCCCGGCGTGCTCCGGCGCGTATGCCGCGGGGCGTCCGTCTTGATCTCCGAACGTCGCGCCATGCCATGGCTGCCTCCTCCGGCCGACGCTAGTCGGCGGGGATCGGTCGGTACGAGGGGCGCACGGGGGCGGGCGGCCGCGCTCCGGGAGCGGGCGGGGCGGTACGGGAACACACACGGCGCGCGTCCTCACCGCCGCGCTCTCCCGGCCGCCCATGCGCCCCGCTCCCCGGGGTTCCCACCCCGGATGTCGCCGGCCTCATCCGGTCCCGCCCGCAGGCGGCGCCGGCCTCAGGCGTTCTCGGCCTGGAACATCCAGTGGTGCTTCTCGAGGTCCGCCGTGAGTCCGATGATGATGTCCTGGCTGACCGGGTCCGGCTTCTCGGTGGCCTCGATGCGCTCGCGCATCCGGCCGATCACCGAAGCCAGCGCCGTGACCATCGCCTGCACCGCGTCCGAGTCCTTGATCCAGCCGTCCGTCACGGTGTCGACGCCGCTGGTCTTGGCCACCGTCGCGGAGCGGCCGTCCGGCGAGACACCCAGGGCGGAGGCCCGCTCCGCCACGGTGTCGGCATGCTGCCGGGCGCTCGCCACGACGTCGTCGAGCTGGAGGTGCACGGAGCGGAAGCGCGGGCCCACGACGTTCCAGTGGACCTGCTTGGCCACCAGGGAGAGGTCGACCAGATCCACCAGCGCACCCTGGAGGGCATCGCCCACGATCTTGATGTCCTGGTCGGAAAGCGGGCTCTTGACGACAGACATCCGATTCCTCCTGATTTGTCGTACCGGTCCTGTCAACGATCGCATACCCACCCCGAACAGGTCATGCGCAGCGTTCTGACATAGCAGGACCTGCGCGAAAGCCCCGGCCGGAGATTCCGGCCGGGGCTTCGTCGACAGCCGCCCCGCCCGGGGGCGGTGCGGCTCTTCGAGGGCTTGGCTGAGGCGCGTGATGCGTGAAGGGTCAGGCGGCCACGACGTCGACCGCCTCCGCGGGGGCCTTGATCGTGACCCGCTCCTCCGGCACGCCCGTCACGGACGTCACCGAGACCGAGTTCAGCATCGGCCTCATGGGAGCGGGCACCGGCTCGTCGGCCGCGGCCGAACGGGCCAGCTCGGCGAGCGACAGCTCGTCGCTCACCTCACGCATGACCTCGGACATCCGGACGTCCAGCGCGTCGCAGATCGCCGAGAGCAGCTCGGAGGAGGCCTCCTTCTGCCCTCTTTCGACCTCCGAGAGATAGCCGAGGGAGACCCGCGCCGACGAGGAGACTTCGCGCAGGGTTCGGCCCTGGCGCTGGCGCTGCCGACGCAGCACGTCACCCAGCAGGCGACGGAGCAGAATCATCGGTGGCTCCCTCCTCGGACCTCGGGATCGCATCCTTCTCGCCCCACCGTACCGCCTCGGGCTGCACCCGTGCGGGGAGCGATGTCGTGTTCACTCAGGGCTGCAAACATCAAATCCCCCCGCTCCGTTCCGTATCCTTTGCCCTCGCATTTTCGACCAGTTCCCCCAGAAGAAGCCTCGACGCTTCCTTGACACTCTCCCTACGGATCGACCCCCGGTCCCCGTTCAAACGGAGCGCCGCCCCCCGGCCGGCTCCCCCGGGGCCCGCCACGGCCACATGGACCGTGCCCACGGGCTTGCCGTCCTGCGGTTCGGGCCCGGCCACCCCGGTGGTCGCCAGGCCCCAGTCGGCGCCCAGCAGCCGCCGTACGCCCTCGGCCATCCGCGCCGCGACCTCTGCGTCGACGGCGCCGCGCTCGGCCAGCAGGGGCCCCGGCACCCCCAGCACGCTCTCCTTCACCTCGGTCGCGTACGCCGTCACCGAGCCGCGGAAGGCTCGGGAGGCGCCGGGCACGGCGCTCAGCTCGGCGGCCACCAGGCCGCCGGTGAGGGACTCGGCGACGGCGAGCGTCTCCCCGCGCGCCACCAGCAGCCGAAGGACCCGCGCGGCCACAGCTTCGGAACCCGCGTCCCGCGCCGCCAGGACATCAGGACCCGAGTCCCGCCCCGGCTCACCGCCGGCGCCCGGCTCGGCGGCCGTCACCGTGCGCGGTCCCCGGCCCGGCGCCGCAGCACGACGGCCTGCTTGACGTAGTCGAGGCCGGTCGCCACGGTCAGCACGACGGCCACCGCCATCACCCAGAAGCGCAAGGTCGCGAGCGGCCCGGTGAGCGCCAGGATGTACATGCCGACCCCGATGCCCTGGGTGAGGGTCTTCAGCTTGCCGCCCCGGCTGGCCGGGATCACCCCGATCCTGATCACCCAGAACCGCATCAGGGTGATGCCGATCTCGCGGGCGAGGATCACGCCCGTGACCCACCACGGCAGGTCGTCGAGGATCGAGAGACAGATCAGCGCCGCGCCCATGATCGCCTTGTCGGCGATCGGGTCGGCGATCTTCCCGAAGTCCGTGACCAGGTTGTAGCGGCGGGCCAGCTCCCCGTCGAACAGATCGGTGATCATGGCGACCGCGAACGCCGCCCAGGCGACGGAGCGCCAGGCCGGGTCGTAGCCGCCGTTATGGAGCATCAACAGGACGAACCCGGGCACCAGCAGGAGGCGCACCATGGTGAGGATGTTGGCGATGTTCCACAGTCCGGCCGTCGAGGGCGGGGTGTGCCCCTGGGGAACGGCCGGCTTGCCCAGCGGGCCGCCGCGGGCCGCCGCGCGGCCCGTGCCGCCCGCCGCGGACGCCGAGGCTCCGGTCATCTGGCCGCCTCCTCACCCAGACATTCCGCGCCCGCCGCACCGCCGGCCAGTGGCTCCGCGACGAGATCGACGCCCTCCGTCGCCACCACCTTCGCCAGGACCATGCGTCCGGGGACCAGCCCCTGGGCGCCGGTGAGAACGGTCTGGCCGTCCGTCTCCGGGGCCTGGTGGGCACCCCGGCCGACCGCGCCGTCCTCCTCGTCGACCGACTCGACGAGTACTTCCAGGGTCTCTCCCAGCCGCTCCTCCGCACGCTGGGCGGTGAGCTCCTCGGCGAGCCGGGAGATGTGGGCCAGGCGCTCGTCGATCACATCGGCGGGCAGCTTGTCGCCGTAGGTGGCGGCCTCGGTGCCGTCCTCGTCGGAGTAGCCGAAGACGCCGATCGCGTCCAGCCGGGCGCCGGTGAGGAAGCGCTCCAGCTCCGCCAGGTCACTCTCGCTCTCGCCGGGGAAGCCGACGATGAAGTTGGACCGGACACCGGCCTCCGGCGCCTTGGCGCGGATGCGGTCGAGCAGTTCCAGGAAGCGGTCGGTGTCGCCGAAGCGGCGCATCGAGCGCAGCACGCCGGGGGCGGAGTGCTGGAAGGAGAGGTCGAAGTAGGGGGCGACCTTGGGGGTGGAGGTCAGCACGTCGATCAGCCCGGGCCGCATCTCGGCGGGCTGGAGGTAGCTGACCCTGATCCGCTCCAGGCCGTCGACCGCGGCGAGCTCCGGCAGGAGGGTCTCCAGCAGCCGGATGTCCCCGAGGTCCTTGCCGTACGAGGTGTTGTTCTCGGAGACCAGCATGATCTCCTTGACGCCCTGCTCGGCCAGCCAGCGGGTTTCGTTGAGCACGTCGGAGGGCCGGCGGGAGACGAAGGACCCGCGGAAGGAGGGGATGGCGCAGAACGAGCAGCGCCGGTCGCAGCCGGAGGCGAGCTTGACCGAGGCCACGGGGCTGGAGTCCAGCCGGCGGCGCAGCGGGGCGCGCGGCCCGGAGGCGGGGGCGAGCCCTTCGGGCAGGTCCTCGGGCGCCTCCGTGGCGCCCAGCTCGGGCATGGCGGTCGCGGCGGTCGCGGACCGGTCCCCGTGGCCGGGCAGCGCCACCGAGGCGCTCTGCCGCTCGGCCGGGGTGATCGGCAGCAGCTTGCGGCGGTCGCGGGGGGTGTGGGAGGCGTGGATGCCGCCGGAGAGGATCGTCCGCAGGCGGTCGGAGATGTCGGCGTAGTCGTCGAAGCCGAGGACCCCGTCCGCCTCGGGGAGCGCCTCGGCGAGCTCCTTGCCGTACCGCTCGGCCATGCAGCCGACGGCGACCACGGCCTGGGTGCGGGCCCCGCCCTCGGCCGCGGCGGCCTTGAGGTCGTTGGCCTCGAGGAGGGCGTCGACGGAGTCCTTCTTGGCGGCTTCGACGAAGCCGCAGGTGTTGACGACGGCCACATCGGCGTCGGAGGCGTCCTGGACGAGCTCCCAGCCGTCCGCTGCCAGGCGGCCTGCGAGCTCCTCCGAGTCCACCTCGTTACGGGCGCAGCCAAGAGTGACAAGAGCGACGGTACGGCGTTCGGGCATGGGCTCAGCCTACTTTGTCCCGGCCGCCTCGCTGGTGCCGAGGGTTCCGGGACCTGCCGGGGCGCCGTCCGGCCCGCCCGGGGTCCGGCCTCGGCCCCGTGCCGCCGCCCGCCCGGCTCAGCCCGCCTGGGGGTCTCCCTTGGTGTAGCTCAGCCGCTGCACCTGGCCGACCTCGCCCCGGTCGTTGATCTCCTTGCCGTTGACGAACAGCTTGACGGCCCCGGCGTTGCCCAGCACCACATCGATGCGCTGCTTGTCGGTGAAGGTCTTGGAGTCGCCCTCCTTCAGCACCCCCTCGTGCAGCAGCTGCCCGTTGTGGTCCTTGGCGGAGATCCAGCTCGATCCGTTCTCGGCGGTCATCTTGACCGTGACCTTGTCGGCGGGGGCCGCGGCGATGGCGCTGTCGGACGGCTCCGGCTTGGGGTCGGCGGGCTTGCTCGGGGCGGTGCTCGGGGACGGCTTGACGGGCGCGGTGTCGCGGGCGACCGGCTGCTTGGCGGCTTCCTTGCCGTCGCCGCTGAAGAGGGTGAAGCCCACGAAGCCGACGACCGCGACGATGGCGGCGACCATGGCCGCGGTCCAGTTCGGGCGGCGCGGCTCCGGGCGGATGCGCTCGGCCTCGAACAGGGGTGCGGCGGAGGTGGGCTCGGGGCGCCCGCCGTGTTCGGCGTCGTACCGCTCGACGAGCTCGGCGGGGTCCAGCCCCACCGCGCGGGCCAGCGCGCGGATGTGGCCGCGGGCATAGACATCCCCGCCGCAGCGCGTGAAGTCGTCCTGCTCGATCGCGTGAACGATGGGGATGCGCACCCGTGTCGTCGTACTGACCTCGTCGACGGTCAGTCCGGCGTCGATACGGGCCTGCTGGAGGGCTCGGCCGATGGTGGGCCGGTCGTCTGCGGGTGAGTTGCCGATGGACACGGGGGCGCCTTTCGAGCGTGTAGCCACCTGCTGGATGTTCAGTCTAGGGGTGGTACGAAAGGGTGGGGCAACCGGGAGGGCGGTCTCTGTCCGCCATCAGGATGGCCGCCTGCCCCGATGATGCGGCATGCAACCACCCACTCCCTCAACTTGACGTGCCGCCAGGGGAAACGGTTGCCACGATCGCCCTTACGGGTGAGTCTCCCCTCGGATCACTGCCAGGACTCCGTCCAATTCGTCCGGTTTTATCAGAACGTCCCGGGCTTTGGAACCCTCACTCGGGCCGACTACCCCGCGCGACTCCATCAGATCCATCAAACGCCCGGCCTTGGCGAAGCCGACGCGCAGTTTCCGCTGGAGCATCGAGGTGGAGCCGAACTGGGTCGAGACCACCAGCTCCGCCGCCTGGCACAGCAGGTCGAGGTCGTCGCCGATCTCCTCGTCGATCTCCTTCTTCTTCGCGGAGCCGACGGTCACGTCCTCCCGGAAGACCGGCGCCATCTGCTGCTTGCAGTGCCGGACCACCGCCGCGACCTCGTCCTCGGTCACGAACGCGCCCTGCATGCGGATCGGCTTGTTCGCGCCCATCGGGAGGAAGAGGCCGTCGCCCTTGCCGATCAGCTTCTCGGCGCCCGGCTGGTCGAGGATGACCCGGCTGTCGGCGAGCGAGGAGGTGGCGAAGGCGAGCCGGGAGGGCACGTTCGCCTTGATGAGGCCGGTGACCACGTCCACGCTCGGCCGCTGGGTGGCGAGCACCAGGTGGATGCCGGCGGCGCGGGCCAGCTGGGTGATCCGGACGATCGCGTCCTCGACATCCCGGGGGGCGACCATCATCAGGTCGGCCAGCTCGTCGACGATGACCAGCAGATAGGGGTACGGCGCCAGTTCGCGCTCGCTGCCCGCCGGCGGGGTGACCTTGCCGGCCCGCACCGCCGCGTTGAAGTCGTCGATGTGCCGATAGCCGTACGCCGCGAGGTCGTCGTAGCGCAGGTCCATCTCCCGCACCACCCACTGGAGCGCCTCGGCCGCGCGCTTGGGGTTGGTGATGATCGGGGTGATCAGGTGCGGGATGCCCTCGTACGCCGTGAGCTCCACCCGCTTGGGGTCGACCAGCACCATCCGGACGTCCTCGGGGGTCGCCCTTATCATCACCGAGGTGATCAGGCAGTTGATGCAGGAGGACTTGCCGGACCCCGTGGCGCCGGCCACCAGCACATGCGGCATCTTCGCCAGGTTGGCCATCACATAGCCGCCCTCGACGTCCTTGCCGAGCGCCACCAGCATCGGGTGCTCGTCGCCGGCGGCGTCGGCCAGCCGCAGCACGTCCCCGAGGTTGACCATCTCCCGGTCGGTGTTGGGGATCTCGATGCCGACGGCGGACTTGCCGGGGATCGGCGAGATGATCCGCACGTCCGGGCTGGCCACGGCGTACGCGATGTTCTTGGTGAGCGCCGTGATCCGCTCGACCTTGACGGCCGGGCCGAGCTCCACCTCGTAGCGGGTGACGGTCGGGCCCCGGGTGAAGCCGGTGACGGCCGCGTCGACCTTGAACTCGGCGAACACGGTGGTCAGCGAGGCGACGATCGCGTCGTTGGCCGCGCTGCGCGTCTTGCCGGGGCCACCGCGCTCCAGCAGGTCCAGCGAGGGCAGCGCGTAGGTGATGTCACCGGAGAGCTGGAGCTGCTCGGCCCGCGGCGGCAGCGGCTCCGTGGCCTGCGGGGCGGGCTTGGTCAGATCCGGTACGGCGCCGGTGCGGCCGGCCCGGGAACGGGCGCCGGGCGCCTCACCGGCGGCGGAGCCCGGCGCCTCGGCCGGGGGCAGGAGCGCCGTGCCCTCCGCGGAACGGTCGCCGGACCGCTCCCCGGAGACGCCCTGGCTGAGGTCGGCCACGAGCGGGGACGGCTGGACGCCGTGGAGCACCGCGCCGTCCAGCGCCGCGGCCGCGGCGGCGGCCAGGTTCACCGCCTCCGGGCCGTCGCCGCCGGCTCCGCGGCGCGATCCGCGCCGCCGGGCGAGCGCCGTCTCCTCGGCGTGCCCGGCGTCGTCGCCCAGCGCCCCGGCCCCGGCGCGGGCGGCCCCTCGCCGGGTACGGCGGGCGGCGGGCCGGTCGTCCTCGGCGTACGCGGCGGGGTCCTCCTCCGGGGCCTCCAGCAGGCCGAGGCGCACCCCGAGCAGCCGCAGCCGCTGCGGAATGGCGTTCACCGGGGTGGCGGTGACCACCAGCAGGCCGAAGACGGTGAGCAGCACCAGCAGGGGCACGGCGAGCACCTCGCCGACCGTGAAGATCAGCGGCTTGGAAGCGGCCCAGCCGATCAGCCCGCCGGCGTCCTGGAGGACTTCGGCGCCGGCCGCCCGGCCCGGGGAGCCACAGGCGATGTGGACCTGGCCGAGGACGCCGAGGACCAGGGCGGACAGTCCGATGACGATCCGGCCGTTGGCCTCCGGCCGCTCCGGGTGCCGGATCAGCCGGACGGCGATGACGGTGAGCAGTATCGGCACCAGCAGGTCGAGCCGGCCGAAGGCGCCGGTCACCAGCATCCGGACCAGCTCGCCGACCGGCCCGCGCAGATTCGACCAGGTGCCGGCCGCGACGATCAGCGCCAGGCCGAGCAGCAGCAGGGCCAGGCCGTCCTTGCGGTGTGCGGGGTCGAGGTTCTTGGCGCCGCGGCCTATGCCCCGCAGCAGGGCGCCGACGGCATGGGCGAGGCCCAGCCACAGCGCCTTGATCAGCCGGAAGAGGCCGCTGGTCGCGGACGGTGCCTTGGCGCCGCCCCGCGCCCGGCCGCCCTTGGCCGGGGGGCGCCGCGCCGCCGCCTTCTTGGCGGGCCGCTTGGGCGCCGCCGCCCTTTTGGCGGGAGCGGCCTTGGCGCCGGGCGCGGCGGCGCGCTTGGCGGCGGCCTTCCGCGCCGCGCCGGACCCGGCGCCGGAGTTACGGCCCCCCGCGCGCGGTGTCGAGGTGCCCGCCGTGCTCTGGGAACCCTTGCCGGACGTACGTGAGGCCATGGTGGTGAGATTACCTGCGCCGGGCGCGGGGGACACCCGTGCCCAACCGTTGGCCCGTTCGTGTCGTGGGGGCGGCGGGGCGCCGGTGACGCTCCGTCAAGCGGGACTAACCGCCGGCCGATGTCCCCGGTTCGAGGGCGTCCAGGGCCCTGCGCAGCCCGGTGAGTTTGCGCTCCAGGTGCGCGGCGGTGGCCACCGCCGCCGCGTCCGCCAGCTCGTCGAGCTGTTTGGAGAGGGCCTCGGCCTGCTCCTCGACGGCCGCGAGCCGCGCGGACAGCTCGGCCAGCAGCCCGCCGGAGGGCTCCTTCGCCGCGCCGGGGCCGGCCTGGCTGCCCTCCAACTGGAGCCGCAGCAGCGCCGCCTGCTCCCGGAGCTGGCAGTTCTTCATGTACAGCTCGACGAAGACGGAGACCTTGGCGCGCAGCACCCAGGGGTCGAAGGGCTTGGAGATGTAGTCCACCGCGCCCGCGGCGTAGCCGCGGAAGGTGTGGTGCGGGCCGTGGTTGATGGCCGTGAGGAAGATGATCGGGATGTCCCGGGTGCGCTCGCGCCGCTTGATGTGCGCGGCCGTCTCGAAACCGTCCATCCCCGGCATCTGGACGTCCAGCAGGATGACCGCGAAGTCGTCCGTCAGCAGCGCCTTGAGCGCTTCCTCCCCTGACGATGCCCGGACCAGCGTCTGATCGAGCGCGGAGAGAATGGCCTCCAGCGCCAGCAGATTCTCCGGCCGGTCATCGACCAGGAGGATCTTGGCCTTCTGCACCATGGCCCGTCCTCCTCGCCCCGGCAGTGCACCGGGCGCCGCCCCAGGGGACGACTCCCTAGCGCCGCCCGTCCTTGTGCCGGTCATGGTAGCCGCACCCCGCTGTTCGCCACACCCTGTCACCGCGATGTCACTGTGCACGTAGCAGAAACGCGGTGGGGGACCAGAAGGTTCCCTGAATCCCGCGTTCCCACACGTGTTCGGCCACAGTCAGTCAACGTCTCCGGAGGCATATGGGCCCCCGAGCGCCAGGGCGTACGGCGGCGGGCGCTCGCGCGCGGCGCACACCACGCGCCCGTAAGCCCCGCCGTCCGACCGTCACTCCGCCCGCATCCACTGCCGCATGACCGAGAGCAGATGATCCGTGTCCACCGGCTTCGTCACATAGTCCGAGGCGCCCGACTCGATGCTCTTCTCCCGGTCGCCCTTCATCGCCTTGGCGGTGAGCGCGATGATCGGCAGCCCGGCGAACTGCGGCATCCGCCGGATCGCGGCCGTGGTCGCGTAGCCGTCCATCTCCGGCATCATGATGTCCATCAGCACCACGGCCACGTCGTCGTGCTGCTCCAGGACCTCGATGCCCTCCCGGCCGTTCTCGGCGTAGAGCACCGAGAGGCCGTGCTGCTCCAGCACGCTGGTCAGGGCGAACACATTGCGGATGTCGTCGTCGACGATCAGCACCTTCTCGCCGTGGAACGTGCCCGTGAAGCGCGGCTCGGCCGGCTCCTGGACGCCCTCCTCCGGCCCGTGCTCCCGCTGGCCGCCGCGCGCCGCGTCGTGCCGGCCCGAGGGCAGGGACCGCGCGGAGCGCCGCCGCAGCCGACCGGGGCCGGTGGGCGGTGCGTGCCGGAACGCGGGGCCGCCCGCCCCGGGCGCCTCCCCCGGGTGCTCGACGGCGCCCGGCAGCCCCGGGTGGCCCCCGTCGGCCGGGCCGAGGTCGGCCTCGCCCGGGGCCAGGGCCGCCGGCTGTACGGGCTCGGACTCCTCCGCGAGCTGCGGGAACGCCTGGGGCAGCTCGGCGGGGTTGAGCGGCAGGTAGAGGGTGAAGGTGGAGCCCCGGCCGGGCTCGCTGGCCGCGTGGATCTCGCCGCCCAGCAGCCGGGCGATCTCCCGGCTGATCGACAGGCCCAGGCCCGTACCGCCGTACTTGCGGCTCGTGGTGCCGTCCGCCTGCTTGAACGCCTCGAAGATGACCCGCATCTTGCTGGCGGCGATGCCGATCCCGGTGTCGGTGACCGAGAAGGCGATCATCTCCGCCTCCGGTCCGCGCAGCGAGCCGCTCTCCAGCAGCTGCTCGCGAATGGCCTGGGGCACGTCCGTGCCCGCCGGCCGGATGACCAGTTCCACGGCGCCGCTGTCGGTGAACTTCACCGCGTTGGACAGCAGGTTGCGCAGCACCTGGAGGAGCCGCTGCTCGTCGGTGTGCAGGGTGGCGGGCAGCTCCGGCGAGACCCGTACGGAGAAGTCGAGCCCCTTCTCCGCGGTGAGCGGCCGGAACGTGGCCTCCACGTAGTCGACGAGCTGGACGAGCGCGATCCGGGTCGGGCTGACGTCCATCTTGCCCGCCTCGACCTTCGACAGGTCGAGGATGTCGTTGATCAGCTGGAGCAGGTCGGAGCCGGCGCCGTGGATGGTCTCGGCGAACTCCACCTGCTTCGGCGAGAGATTGCCGTCGGCGTTGTCCGCGAGCAGCTTGGCCAGGATGAGCAGCGAGTTGAGCGGGGTGCGCAGCTCGTGCGACATGTTGGCGAGGAACTCGGACTTGTAGCGCATGGAGACCGCCAGCTGTTCGGCGCGCTCCTCCAGCACCTGCCGGGCCTCCTCGATCTCGGTGTTCTTCACCTCGATGTCGCGGTTCTGGCGGGCCAGCAGCTCGGCCTTCTCCTCCAGTTCCGCGTTGGAGTCCTGGAGCGCCTTCTGCCGGCTCTCCAGCTCCGCGGAGCGGATGCGCAGCTGCTCCGTGAGCTCCTGCGACTGCTTCAGCAGCATCTCCGTCTTGGTGTTGACGCTGATGGTGTTGACGCTGGTCGCGATCATCTCGGCGATCTGGTTGAGGAAGTCCTTCTGGATCTGGGCGAAGGGCTGGAACGAGGCCAGCTCGATCACCCCGAGGACCTTGCCCTCGAAGAGCACCGGCAGCACGATCACATGGGCCGGGGGCGCCTCGCCGAGCCCGGAGGCGATCTTGAGGTAGCCCGGTGGCACGTTCTCCACCAGGATGGGCCGCTTCTCCTGGGCCGCGGTGCCGATGAGCGACTCACCGGGGCGGAAGCAGGTGGGCATGGTGCCCCGGGAGTACCCGTAGCCGCCGATCATGCGCAGCTCGTAGTCCTCCCCGTCCACCGCGCCCACCTCGGAGGTGTCGCCGGCGTCGGTGGGGACGGCGACGAAGAAGGCGCCGTGCTGCGCGGAGACCACCGGGGTCAGCTCGGTCATGATCAGACCCGCGACGTCCTCGAGGTCGCGGCGGCCCTGCATCAGGCCGGAGATCCGCGCGAGGTTGCCCTTGAGCCAGTCCTGCTCCTTGTTGGCCAGGGTGGTGTCGCGCAGGTTGGTGATCATCGTGTTGATGTTGTCCTGGAGCTTCAGGATCTCGCCGGCCGCGTCCACCTCGATCTTGAGGTTGAGGTCGCCGCGGGTCACCGCGGTGGCGACGGCGGCGATCGCCCGCACCTGGCGGGTCAGATTGCCCGCCATCTCGTTCACGGACTCGGTGAGGTCGCGCCAGGTGCCGTCCACGTCGCGCACCCGCGCCTGGCCGCCGAGCTGTCCCTCGGTGCCCACTTCCCGGGCGACCCGGGTGACCTCCTCGGCGAACGAGGAGAGCTGGTCGACCATGGTGTTGATGGTGGTCTTCAGCTCCAGGATCTCGCCCCGGGCATCGATGTCGATCTTCTTGGTGAGGTCGCCCTTGGCGATGGCCGTGGTCACCATGGCGATGTTGCGCACCTGGCCGGTGAGGTTGGACGCCATCGAGTTCACCGACTCGGTGAGGTCCTTCCAGGTCCCCGCCACGCCCGGCACCCGGGCCTGGCCGCCCAGCCGGCCGTCCGTGCCCACCTCGCGGGCCACCCGGGTGACCTCGTCGGCGAACGACGACAGCGTCGTCACCATCGTGTTGACCGTCTCGGCGAGCTGGGCCACCTCGCCGCGCGCCTCCACGGTGACCTTCTTGGTCAGATCACCGTTGGCCACCGCGGCCGCCACCTGGGAGATGTTCCGCACCTGGATCGTCAGGTTGTTCGCCATCAGGTTGACGTTGTCGCTGAGGTCCTTCCAGATGCCGGTGACACCCCGCACCCGGGCCTGGCCGCCGAGGATGCCCTCGGTGCCCACCTCGCGCGCCACCCGCGTCACCTGCTCGGCGAACGACGACAGCTGGTCCACCATCGTGTTCACGGTGGTGACGAGCTCCAGGATCTCGCCCTTGGCATCGACGGTGATCTTCTTCGACAGGTCGCCCTTGGCGACCGCCGTGGTCACCTCGGCGATGTTGCGGACCTGCGAGGTCAGGTTGTTCGCCATGAAGTTGACGGACTGGGTGAGGTCCTTCCAGGTGCCGGAGACGCCCTGGACCTCCGCCTGGCCGCCGAGGATGCCCTCGGTGCCCACCTCCCGCGCCACCCGCGTCACCTGGTCCGCGAACGACGACAGCTGGTCCACCATCGTGTTGAGGGTGTTCTTCAGCTCCAGAATCTCGCCGCGGGCGTCCACATCGATCTTCTGCGAGAGGTCACCCCGCGCCACCGCCGTCGCGACCTGCGCGATGTTGCGGACCTGGGCGGTCAGATTGCCCGCCATGCTGTTCACCGAGTCGGTGAGGTCCCGCCAGACCCCGGCCACGCCCGGCACCTGCGCCTGGCCGCCCAGCCGGCCCTCCGTACCCACCTCGCGGGCCACCCGGGTGACCTGATCGGCGAAGGACGAGAGCTGGTCGACCATCGTGTTGATCGTGTTCTTCAGCTCCAGGATCTCGCCCCGCGCGTCGACCTCGATCTTCTGCGAGAGGTCACCCCGCGCGACCGCCGTCGTCACCTGCGCGATCTGGCGCACCTGCGAGGTCAGATTGCCGGCCATGAAGTTCACGGAGTCGGTCAGGTCCTTCCAGGTGCCGGAGACTCCCGGCACCCGCGCCTGACCGCCCAGCCGGCCCTCGCTGCCCACGTCCCGCGCCATGCGCGTCACCTGGTCCGCGAACGAGGAGAGCTGGTCCACCATCGTGTTCACGGTGTTCTTCAGCTTGAGCATCTCGCCGGAGACGTCCACGGTGACCTTCTGCGACAGATCGCCGTTGGCCACCGCCGTCGTCACCTGCGCGATGTTGCGCACCTGACCCGTGAGGTTGCGGAACGCGGTGTTCACCGAGTCGGTGAGGTCCTTCCAGGTGCCCGCGGCCCCCGGCACCTGCGCCTGGCCGCCGAGCTCGCCCTCCACCCCGATCTCGCGCGCGACCCGGGTGACCTCGGCACTGAAGGCCGAGAGCTGGTCGACCATCGAATTGACGGTGTTCTTCAGCTCCAGCATCTCGCCGTAGACATCGACGGTGACCTTCTGCGACAGATCGCCGTTCGCGACCGCCGTCGTCACCTGCGCGATGTCCCTGACCTGGCCCGTCAGGTTCCGGAACGCGGCGTTCACCGCGTCCGTGAGGTCCTTCCAGGTCCCGGCCGCGCCGGGCACCTGCGCCTGGCCGCCGAGCCGGCCCTCGGCACCGACCTCGCTCGCCACCCGCGTGACCTCGTCGGCGAAGGTCCGCAGGGTCTCGGTCATGGTGTTGATGGTGTCGGCCAGCTGGGCCACCTCGCCCCGCGCGCTCACCGTCACCTTCTGCGACAGATCACCATTGGCCACGGCCGTGGTGACCTGCGCGATCCCCCGCACCTGGGCCGTGAGGTTCCCGGCCATGAGGTTCACCGAGTCGGTGAGGTCCTTCCAGACCCCGGCCACGCCCGGCACCTGCGCCTGGCCGCCGAGCTCGCCCTCGGTGCCCACCTCCCGCGCGACCCGCGTCACCTCGGACGAGAAGGACGAGAGCTGGTCCACCATCGTATTGACGGTGTTCTTCAGCTCCAGCATCTCCCCGGCCACGTGGACGGTGACCTTGCGCGACAGATCGCCCTTGGCCACCGCCGTCGTGACCAGCGCGATGTCCCGCACCTGCGCCGTGAGCCGGTACGCCATGGTGTTGACCGAGTCCGTGAGGTCCTTCCACGACCCGGACATCCCGCGGACCTTCGCCTGGCCGCCCAGCTTGCCCTCGGTGCCCACCTCGCTGGCCACCCGGGTGACCTCGTCGGTGAACGCCGACAGCTGGTCCACCAGCCCATTGACCGTGCGGCCGACCTTGAGGAACTCACCGCGCAGCGGGTGCGCCGCGCCGTCCGCGCCCACCGCCCGCAGATCCATCCGCTGTTCCAGGTCGCCCTCGGACACCGCGGACAGCACCCGGCCCACCTCGGACACCGGCCGTACGAGATCGTCCACCAGCGCGTTGGAGGCGTCGATGGCCGCCGCCCAGGACCCCTCGCAGGCGCCCGTCTCCAGCCGCTCGGTCAGCTTTCCCTCGCGCCCGACGACCCGCCGTACCCGGGACAGCTCGCCCGTCAGATGGAGATTGCGATCGGCGACCTCGTTGAAGACCGCCGCGATCTCCGCCATCACGCCCTCGCCGGAGACCGTGAGCCGTTTACGGAAATTGCCGTCGCGCATCGAGACGAGTGCGGAGAGCAACCGGTTCAGCGCCGCCGTGTCCACCTCGGTCGTACCGTTGACACGCGACCGTCCGCCCTTCGCACGCGCGCTCGTGCCCCGCGCCGCTGCGCCAGACTCCACCGTGTCCCTCCCACAGCTCGACCGTTCCACCCGGGCTTTTTCCAGGAAGCCTGCCCAGTGTTTCACCCTGGCCCAGCCAGGCCATAACAGTTCGGCAGCATCGCACACCGCCTACCGCACTCTCTGGGCGGAAACACTTCTGACCGGCATCCGCGCGGCCGCGGAAGGTAAGTAACCTGGCATCCGGCTGCCCATCCCCCGCCATGTGGGGGACGCCGGCAGTCGTACGTACGACAGGACCCGCCGGAGGCAGCGCGACGGGGCCGTCCGGCCGTAGGGAGCGGGGATGACAGAGCGGGGCGATCGCCCGGCGGGAGAGGACGTCACGATCGGTGACGTTCGCCACGATCCCGACGGGCAGCCGGACGCCTCGCCGGCCGAGGGCCCGCCGGCCCCGGCCGCGCGCGTGCCCTGGGCACCCCTGGGCGGGTCGGCCGACACAGCCACGAGGAGACCTGTGATCACCGCGCGGGCCGCCGCCACCTTCGAGCCGGTCGGACGCTCCGTCGCCACGGCCCGCGCCTTCGTCCGCGACACCCTCCAGGGCTGGGGCTTCGCGGACATCGTCGACGACGCCGTGGTCCTCACCAGCGAGCTGGTCACCAACGCCGTCGTGCACGCCGGCACCGCCGCCGACGTACTGTGCCTGCGCAACGAGGCGGGCGTCCGGGTCGAGGTCGCCGACCGCTACCCCGAGCGCGAGCTGCCGCTCCAGACCGCCGGCCGCCGGGTCGGCAGCCTCGACCGCGAGGGCGGCCGCGGCCTGATGCTCTGCGGCGCGCTCGCCAGCGTCTGGGGTGTGGAGTACACCACCACCCACAAGCGCGTCTGGTTCCAGCTCGACCTCCATGAGCGCCCCGCCGGCACCCGCTGCGCCGGCCCCGCGCTGCCCACGGACGCGCTGCCCGTCACCGATGCCCGGGTGCGGGTCGCCGTCGTCCAGATCGACCGCGCCGGCGCGATCATCTCCTGGAACGAGGACGCCCAGGACCTCTTCGGCCACGCCCCCGACCAGGTCACCGGCAAGCCGCTGACCGACCTCGCCGCCTGGCCGCACACCCCCGGCACCGGCACCGGAGTGGCCGAGGCGCTCCAGCTCTCCCGCTGGGAGGGCTCGTACGGCATACGGGGCACCGACGGCCGGGTGATCCCCGTGTACGCCTCCCACCTGCGGGTACGGGACTCCGAGGGCGAGCCCTCCACCGTCTGCCTGCTGGTGCGCGACCACGAGCGGGCGGTGCTCCAGAGCCCGTCCCGCGCCCCCGTCGGCGACGGCGGGGGCCAGCGCGGCGAGAGCCACGGCACGGCCACCGACCCCTTCGAGGTCTTCATCGGCTCCCCGGCCCCCGACGACCTCGACGGGCTGCTCCAGCGCACCGTCGAGCGCGCCCGCGACATGCTCGACGGCGACGCCGCCTATCTGCTGCTGGCCACCGACGACGAGACCGAGCTGGAGGTGCGCGCCTCCACCGGGCTGCCCTCGGCCCGCCAGCGCTTCGCCCGCGTCCCCGTCGAGGCCGGCACCGGCCGCTACGGCTCCGCACGGATGCCCGCCGTCCACGAGGACCTCACCGTGGTGCCCGGCGCCGTCCCCCTGCTCACCGGCACCGGCATGCGCTCCGTCGTCACCGTGCCGCTCAAGGTCGAGGGCCGGCTGACCGGCTCGCTCGGCGTGGCCGCGGAGGCCCCCGGCCGCTATACGAACGAGGAGGCGCTGCGGCTGCAGTTCGCCGCCGACCGCATCGCGCTGGCCGTGGAGCGCGCCCGGCTCACCGAGCTGGAACGGCTGCGCCGGGGCTCCCTCTCCTTCCTCGTCGAGGCCTCCGACCTGCTGGCCGGCACCCTCGACCGGGACCAGACGCTGGCCCTGATGGCCCAGATGACCGTGCCCACGCTGGCCACCTGGTGCGCGGTCTACACCGTCGCCGACCAGTCCTCCGAGCCGGAGCTCTCCTACGTCCTGCACGAGGACGAGGACCGCATCGACGGCCTGAAGACCCTGCTGGCGAAGGTCCCGCCGCCGGACCCGGTGCCCACCCCCGGGGCGCGGGTGTGGACGGCCCCGTCCGACGCCGCCCACTCCGCGGCGCTGCGCTCCTCGCTGCGGACGGTCGGCCTCGGCGAGCCCTCGGGCCTGTCGGCCCCGGGGCCCTCCCTCGCGACGGCGGCCGCCGTCGGCGGCGAGACGGTGGTGCTGCCGCTGGTCGCCCGCAACCGGGTGATCGGCATGCTGACCCTCGGCAAGCCCACCGACGAGCACTTCCGCCAGGAGATCCTGGAACTGGCCGAGGACCTGTCCCGGCGGGCCGCGCTGGCCCTGGACAACGCCCGGCTGTACTCCGAGCGCACCGCGATCAGCCAGTCGCTCCAGCGCAGTCTGCTCCCGCCGGAGCTGCCCGAGGTCCCGGGCGTCGAGGTGGACGTCATCTACCGCGCGGCGGGCGAGGGCAACGAGGTCGGCGGCGACTTCTACGATCTGTTCCCCATCCGGGACGGCGCCTACGGCTTCGCGATCGGTGATGTCTGCGGCACCGGCCCGGAGGCCGCCGCGGTCACGGGACTGGCCCGGCACGCGCTGCGGCTGCTGGCCCGCGAGGGCTTCGGCGGCCCCGCCGTCCTGGAGCGGCTCAACGCCGCGATCCTCGACGAGGGCGCCCGCAGCCGCTTCCTCACCCTGCTCTACGGCGAGTTGTGGCCGCAGGAGGACGGCAGCGCGCTGCTCAAGGTCGTCTGCGCGGGCCATCCGCTGCCGCTGCGGCTGCGCCAGGACGGCACCGTGGAGGCCGCGGCGGAGCCTCAGCCGCTGCTCGGGGTGATGGAGGACCTCGATCTGTACGAGCAGACGGTCACCCTCGCCCCCGGGGATGTGCTGCTGTGCGTCACGGACGGGGTGACCGAGCGCCGCGAGGGCAGCCGGATGCTCGGGGACGACGGCCTCGCCGATGTGCTGGCGAACTGTACGGGGCTGACGGCCGGCGCGGTGGCCGCGCGGGTGCTGCGCGCGGTGGAGCGGTTCGCCGCGGACCCGCCCTCCGACGACATGGCGATTCTGACGATGCGGGTGCCGGAGCCGCCGACGGACTGAGCCGACGGACCGAAGGAGTTGGACCGCGGGGGCCGCACGGCCCTCGCGGCCCTTCCGGGAAACGCAAAGAAGCCCCCGCCCGAATGGGCGGGGGCTTCTTTTCTCTGAGCCCCAAAACGGAATCGAACCGTTGACCTTCTCCTTACCATGGAGACGCTCTGCCGACTGAGCTATTGGGGCGCGTCGACGAGATAAATCATACCCGAACTCGGAGCGGGTGATGACCACCTGACGCGGTGCCCGTTCCGCGGTGTGCGGCGCCGCGCGGACGGCGGGTTTCACAGGGCCGGCTGCAGCAGCCCGCCGAGGGCGTTGCAGGTCGAGGCGACACGCTGCAACTCCCGTCGTGACAGCGCAGGGTCCACCGGCAGTGCCAGGCATTCGTCGGCGGCCCGCTCGGTTTGAGGCAGTCGTCCATCCCACCGAAAGGCCGGCAGCCGGTGCGCGGGCGTCGATACGGGCACCTGGCAGGGCACTCCTTTCGCCCGCAGGGTCCGGGCGAAGGCGTCCCGGTCGGGCCGGCCGTTTCCCGGCACCCGCACCACATAGCGGGCGAAGGTGTGCAGGGCCCCCGGCCGGACCCGTGGCGTGCCGAGGTGGGCCAACCGCTGGGTCAGATACGCCGCGTTGTCCTGGCGGAGGGCGGTCTCGAACTCCGGCTGGGGCGACTCCTCGTACGGTACGAGGAGGAGGCCCTTGCCGGCGGTCAGCTCTCCGATGTCCTGGTGAGCGGCGCGGTTGCCGAACTGGTGGGCCAGGACGACGGCGGCGGTGCGGGAGGTCACGGCGGCGGCGACGGCGGCCGGATCGAGGCAGTAGGTGTCGGCGGCGATATCGGCGAAGACGGGGCGGGCGCCGATGAGCCGCACCGACGCGGGCACTTCGAGCGGCCCGTACGACGGCACGATCACTTCGTCGCCGGCGCCCAGTCCCGACGTTCTCAGCGTGTGCAACAGCCCATCAACGGGGTTACCCATGACACCGCATGGTGGTGTGTCAACGTGAACGCGGGATGACCCGGACACAACGCGAAAAAGCCCTGTTGGGGACTTCCGTCCCCAACAGGGCTTTCTCAAATGATTGTTCGGCGGCGTCCTACTCTCCCACAGGGTCCCCCCTGCAGTACCATCGGCGCTGAAAGGCTTAGCTTCCGGGT
>NZ_JBPQTV010000017.1:0-41742 GCF_051386515.1 Streptomyces sp. URMC 123
GCCCGAAACCGTCCCGCCCGAAACCGTCCCGCCCGAGGCCGCCGGCACCGTCGGCGCCGCCGGCATCCCCCGCTTCACGGGTGCCGCGAGACCGTACGGCGGCGGCGACCCGTACGCCGACTACCGCGGCGCCACCTTCCCCTTCGGCCACCTGCCCGACCTCGCCGACCGGCGGCTGGGGGCCGGGGTCATCGCCGCCAACGACGAGTTCTTCGCCGAGCGGGAGAACCTGCTGGCCCCCGAGGCACCCGTGTTCGACCCCGAGCACTTCGGGCACAAAGGCAAGGTCATGGACGGCTGGGAGACCCGCCGGCGGCGCGGCGCCTCGGCCGAGCGGCCGCACCCGGAGGACGACGACCACGACTGGGCACTCGTCCGCCTGGGCGTCCCCGGGGTGATCCGGGGGATCGTGGTCGACACCGCGCACTTCCGGGGCAACCACCCGCAGTCGATAGCCGTCCAGGCCACGGCCGTGGACGGCTCGCCCTCGCCCGAGGACCTGCTCGACCCCGGGGTGAAGTGGACCGAGCTCGTGCCCCGCACCCCCGTCGGCGGCCACGCGGCCAACGGCTTCGCCGTCGAGGTGCCGAGGCGCTTCACCCATCTGCGGCTCGCCCAGTACCCCGACGGGGGCGTCGCCCGGCTGCGCGTCCACGGCGAACCCGCCCCCGACCCGGCCTGGCTGGCCGCGCTCGGCACCTTCGACGTGGTGGCGCTGGAGAACGGCGGCGCGGCCGAGGACGCCTCCGACCGCTTCTACTCCCCGCCGGTCCACACCATCCAGCCCGGCCGCTCGCGGAAGATGGACGACGGCTGGGAGACCCGCCGCCGCCGCGACCGGGGCCACGACTGGGTGCGCTACGCCCTCACCGAGCAGTCGGTGATCCGCGCGATCGAGATCGACACCGGCTGCTACAAGGGCAACGCCGCGGGCTGGGCGGAGCTCCACGCCCTCGACGCCTCCGGCGGCGCCGACCCGGCGGACCACGCCTCGGACGCGTGGCGGCCGATCCTGCCGCGCACCCGGCTCCAGCCGGACACGGTCCACCGGTTCACCGTTCAGGCGTCGCCGGCCGCCACGCATGTGCGCGTCGACATCTATCCCGACGGCGGCATCGCCCGGCTGCGGCTGCACGGCTCGCTCACGGAGGAGGGGGCACGCCGCCTGACGGCCCGCCACCTCGAACTCGGGGGCGGGGCCTGAGGGGGAGGCGACGCCCGGGGGTACGGGCCCGCGCGGCCCCCGCGACCAACGGCGTACGACCGAAGTCGACGTTTCCGCGCCGTCGGTCGGTGATCGCCGCCAGTAGATTGCCGAGGTGAGCGGCGAGGGCGGAACGGGCGGAGGCGGCGGAGCGGTGGCACGACGAACCGGGGCGGAGTACGCCTGGCTGCTGCCGTCGGCCCTCCTCGGCGACGACGGCGACGGCGATCGTGACGATGGCGACGGCGATCGCGACGGGCGCCCCCGCCCCCGTACGCCCCGCGACTGGGCCGTCGACCTCTGCTGCTTCCTCTTCGCCGCCGGACTCGGCCTGCTGACCGCCAAGGACCTGCCCCACAACCCGTATCTGTCCGACACCCAGGCGGCGGTGGACCAACTGCTCGGGGCCCTGGGCTGCGCCGCGCTCTGGCTGCGCCGCCGGTGGCCCGTCGGCCTCGCCGCGGTGCTGGTGCCCGCGTCCCTGGTGTCGTCGACCCTCGCCGGCGCGCTCGCCGTCGCCCTCTTCACCGTGGCCGTGCACCGGCCGTTCCGCCAGGTCGCCGCCATCGGCGTGCCGGCCGTGGCGGCCGCGCCCCTCTCCGCCCTGCTGATCCCCGAGAAGGAGCTCGGCTTCGGGGCCCTGACCCTGCTCGGCCTGGTGATCTACCTCGCGGTGACCGGCTGGGGCATGTTCGTCCGCGCCCGCCGCCGGCTCGTCATCGCCCTGCGCGACCGGGCCCGGCGGGCCGAGAGCGAGGCCCGGCTGCGGGCCGCCGAGGCGCAGCGGCTGGCCCGGGAGGCCATCGCCCGCGAGATGCACGACGTGCTCGCCCACCGGCTGTCGCTGCTCAGCCTGCACGCGGGCGCCCTGGAGTTCCACCCGGACGCGCCCCCGGAGGAGGTGGGCCGCGCCGCGGGCGTCATCCGCGACAGCGCCCACCGGGCCCTGGAGGACCTGCGCGAGGTGATCGGCGTGCTGCGCGCTGCCGGGCCCGAGGACGGCGACCGGCCGCGGCCCACCCTCGCCGACCTGCCCCGCCTGGTGGCGGAGTCCCGCGCGGCCGGGGCGCGGGTGACGCTCGACGACCGGCTCGGCGAGCGCTCCTCGGTGCCGGAAGCGGTGGGGCGGACGGCCTACCGGATCGTCCAGGAGGGGCTCACCAACGCCCGCAAGCACGCCCGGGGCGCGCACGTCACGGTGACGCTCGCGGGCGCGCCCGGCGAAGGACTCACGGTGGAGGTGCGCAATCCGGTGCCCGGCGGCGGGCCGGGGGAGATCCCCGGCGCCGGTCAGGGGCTGATCGGGTTGGCCGAGCGCGCCGCGCTCGCCGGCGGACGCCTCGAACACGGCCTCACCGGTGGGGGAGACCACCGGCTGCGCGCCTGGCTACCGTGGCCCGCATGAGCACACCGCCCCTGCCCCGGCCCGCCTCCGTCCCGTCGTCCCCCGCGCCCGGCGGCACCGGCCCCGTACGGGTGCTGCTCGCCGACGACGACCCGCTGGTCCGCGCCGGGCTGCGGCTGATGATGGGCGGCGCCCGCGACATCCGGGTCGTCGCGGAGGCGGCGAACGGCGCCGAGGTCGTCCCCCTGGTGGCGGAACACCGCCCCGATGTGGTGCTCATGGACATCCGGATGCCGGTGCTGGACGGGCTGGCGGCCACCGAGGCGCTGCGGTGCCGGCCGGGCGCGCCCGAGGTGCTCGTGCTCACCACCTTCGACACCGACGAGCACGTGCTCAGGGCGCTGCGGGCCGGCGCGGCGGGCTTCGTGCTCAAGGACACCCCGCCCGCCGACATCGTCGCGGCCGTACGGTCGGTGGCCGCCGGGGAGCCGGTGCTGTCACCCGCCGTGACCCGGCGGCTCATCACCCATGTGGCGGGCCGCGCCCCGGCCGGGGGGCCGGGCGGGGTCGGCGAGCGGGACACCGGCCGGCGCGAGCGCGCCCGTGCCGTGCTCGACCGGCTCAGCGAGCGGGAGCGGGAGGTCGCCCTGGCGGTCGGGAGGGGCCGGTCCAACGCGGACATCGCGGCGGAGCTGTACATGAGCGTCGCGACGGTGAAGAGTCATGTCTCGCGCGTTCTGACCAAGGCCGACCTCAACAACCGGGTGCAGATCGCCCTGCTCGCCCATGACGCGGGCCTGCTGGACGACGACGCTCCCTGAGCGTGCCCGGCGCCGGCCTCGAAGCGGCCCGGAGCCGCCCCGCGCACCCCGCTCCGGAGGCGTGGAAAAGCGCGCCCCGCGCGTGTGGCGCGGGGCGATGACGGGTACTGGGCCCTCCCCGGAGGGGGACCACGCACCAGGAACGACAGAAGGGCGGCGAACTGCCGTGTACCGCTGGGAGACGACCCGCGCCGCACTGGCACAGCGGGTCCTCGCCATCGTGCGCACCGACAGCTACGACCAGGCTGCCGCGACGGCCGACCATCTGATGTCCGGCGGGATCACCAACCTGGAGATATCGCTGGCCACGCCGTTCGCCCTGGAGGTCATCACCACCCTCAGCCGGGAGATGGGCGAGGAGGCGCTGATCGGCGCCGGCACCGTGCTCGACGCCCCCTCGGCGCGGCTCGCCATCGACGCCGGCGCCCGGTTCCTGGTGTCCCCGGGGCTCGACGCCGACGTGATCCGCACCGGACACCGGTACGGGGTGCCCGTCTTCCCCTGTGTCACGACCCCGACGGAGATGGTGCACGCCCTCGAACTGGGCGCCGACGCGCTGGGGCTGTTCCCGGCGTCCAGCCACCGCCCCTCCTGGCTCAGGGACGTACGGACCGCCCTGCCCCAGGCCCCGCTGCTGCCCAGAGGCGGGGTGACGGTGGAGAACGCCCCGGAGTGGATCGCCGCCGGGGCGGTCGCCTGTGCGATGGGTACCGAACTCGCGGAGGGCGACCGGGACACGGTCGCCAAGCGGGCCTCGGACCTCCTCGTCCGGCTGGCGGAGGTCGAGCCCGTACGGCTGTAGGCATGCCCGTACGGCTGTGGGCGTGCCCGCGCGGCTGTGGGCATGCCCGCGCCGGGCGGGACCCGCCGGGCCGTGACCGCACCGGAAGGAGGAGGCCGATCCGGCCGTGCGTACTCTCCCGGGAGGACGTACGGCCGGAACTCGCCTCCTCCACCAGGCCGATGACCGCCGCCCGGACCTCGATCTACGGTGACGCCAGTCGAGCGAAGGGCGGACGCGCGCATGACCGGGACCCGGACCACGAGCCGCGACGAGATCATCGACCTGCTCGCCACCTACGGCGAGGCCTTCCTCGCCGACCCCTACCCCGTCTACGCCGAGCTGCGCTCCCGGGGTCCGGTGCACCGGGTGCGCTCGGCCGACGGCTACGAGACCTGGCTGGTCGTCGGCCAGGAGGAGGCGCGCCACGCGCTGGCCGACCCCCGGCTCAGCAAGGACTGGCAGACCTCCAGCACCTGGTCGGAGGAGGCGTACCCGCCCATCTACACCACCATGCTGGAGAGCGACCCGCCGCGCCACACCCGGCTGCGGCGGCTGGTCGCGCGCGAGTTCACCGGCCGGCGGGTCGCGGCGCTGCGGCCGTCGGTCCAACGGCTCACGGACGACCTGCTCGACGCGATGCTCGCCGCCCCCGACCGCCGGGCCGACCTCGTCGGCGCGCTCGCCTTCCCGCTGCCGATGGGCGTCATCTGCGAGTTGCTCGCCGTGCCGGCCATGGACCGGGAGGCCTTCCGCTCCTGGTCGAACGAGTTGGTCGCGCCGACCGGGCGGGAGGCGGAGCAGGCCGCCGCGGAGGCGATGACCGACTACCTCCGCGACCTCATCGAGGCCAAGCGCCGCACTCCCGGCGACGATCTGATGAGCGATCTCGTCCGGGCCGAGGACGACGGCGGCGGGGCCGACGGCGGGAGCGGCGGCGAGGCGGCCGGCCGGCTCACCCCCGACGAACTGATCGGCATGGCCTCCCTGCTGCTGATCGCCGGCCACGAGACGACCGTCAATCTGATCGCGAACGGCGTCCGCGCGCTGCTGGCACACCCCGACCAGCTCGCCGCGCTCCGCGCGGACCCCGGCCTCCTCGACGGCGCGGTCGAGGAGATGCTGCGCTACGACGGGCCCGTCGAGAACGCGACGTACCGGTTCGCGCGCGAACCGGTGGCCATCGGGGACGTGGTCGTCCCCACCGGGGACTCGGTGCTCGTGGCACTCGCCGCCGCGGATCGCGACCCGGGCCGCTTCGCCGACGCCGACCGGTTCGACATCCGCCGCGCGCCCCAGGGACACCTCGCCTTCGGCCATGGCATCCACTACTGCGTGGGCGCTCCGCTGGCCCGGCTGGAGGGGCGGATCGCGATCGGCACGCTGCTGGCGCGCTGCCCGGACCTGGCGCTGGACATCACCGGTCCCGAGGCGCTCGAGTGGCTGCCCGGCTCCCTGATCCGCGGGGTCCGCCGCCTGCCGATCCGCTGGTAGGCCCCCGTACCCGCCCTCCGGGCGCGTGCCACCCCGCCCGGAGGGCGGTCCTCACCCGGGGATCTCGGCGAGAGCCACCGGCCGCCGCTCCCGCCGGGAGACCTCGCACGCCTCCGCGACCCGCAGCGCGGCGAGCGCCTCCCGGCCGTCGCAGGGGTTCGCCCGCTCCCCCCGTACGACCTCGACGAACGCGTGCAGTTCGGCCTCGTACGCGGGGGCGAACCGCTCCAGGAAGCCGGGCCACGGCTTGTCGGGCGCGGCCGGCCCGGCCGCCTCCACGGAGGTGAGGGGCGTGCGCTCGTCGAGCCCGACCGCGATCTGGTCGCGGTCCCCGGCCAGTTCCATCCGTACGTCGTAGCCCGCGCCGTTGCAGCGCGTGGCCGTCGCCGTGGCGAGGGTGCCGTCGTCCAGGGTGAGCAGCACCGCGGCCGTGTCGACGTCGCCCGCCTCCCGGAACATCGCGGGCCCGCGGTCCGAGCCGACGGCGTACACCTCGGTGATCTCGCGGCCGGTCACCCAGCGCAGGATGTCGAAGTCGTGGACGAGGCAGTCCCGGTACAGCCCCCCGGAGAGCGGCAGATAGGCGGCGGGCGGGGGCGCCGGGTCGGAGGTCACGGCGCGCACGGTGTGCAGCCGGCCGAGCCGGCCGTCGCGTACGGCGGCCCGCGCGGCGGCGTAGCCCGCGTCGAAGCGCCGCATGAAGCCCATGTGCAGCACCGTGCCGGCCCGCTCGACCTCGCGCAGGGCCGCGCTCGTGCCGGCCAGGTCGAGCGCGATGGGCTTCTCGCAGAACACCGGCAGGCCGGCCCGGGCCGCCCGGCCGATGAGCTCGGCGTGCGCGGCGGTCGCGGCGGCGATGGCCACCGCGTCGACGCCGGCGGCGAAGAGCGCCGCCACGGATTCCGCGGCCGTCGCCCCCGTCCGTTCCGCGACCGCCGCGGCCCGCGCCGGCTCCGCGTCCGCCACCACCAGGGAGTCCACCGAGGGGTGCGCGCCGAGCACCGCCGCGTGGAACGCTCCGATTCGGCCAGTGCCGATGAGTCCGATTCGCATGCGCACCAACGTCGCCCCCGCGCCTCCGTGCTGTCAATAGTTTGTCCGGACAATCAATCTTCACGACTTCCCGTCATGCACCCCGGCGACTACGCTCACCCCGTGGCAAAGGTGGTTAAAAACGAGGCGGACCCGACCGCGGCCCTGCGGCTCAGCGTCGACCGCGGCAGTCCCGTTCCGCTCTACTTCCAGCTCGCGCAGCAGCTCGAAGCGGCGATCGAACAGGGCAAGCTCGCCCCCGGCAGCCTGCTCGGCAACGAGATCGACCTCGCCGGCCGGCTGGGGCTGTCCCGGCCGACCGTGCGGCAGGCCATTCAATCCCTGGTGGACAAGGGGCTGCTGGTGCGCCGCCGGGGCGTGGGCACCCAGGTGGTGCACAGCCAGGTCAAGCGCCCGCTGGAGCTGAGCAGCCTCTACGAGGACCTGGAGGCGGCGGGGCAGCGCCCGGCCACCCGGGTGCTGCGGCACGGCGTCGAGCCGGCGTCCGCGGAGGTCGCCGCCGCGCTCGGCGTGCCGGAGGGCGCCGAGGTGGTCCTGGTGGAGCGGCTGCGGTACGCGCACGGCGAGCCCATGGCGCATCTGCGCAACCATCTGCCGGTCGGGCTGCTGGAGCTGACCACCGCCCGGCTGGAGGCGACCGGGCTCTACCGGCTGATGCGCGAGGCGGGCATCACCCTGCACAGCGCCCGCCAGTCGGTGGGCGCCCGCGCGGCCACGGCCGAGGAGGGGGAGCGGCTCGCGGAGCCGGCCGGCGCGCCGCTGCTGACCATGGAGCGCACCACCTTCGACGACACCGGCCGGGCCGTGGAGTTCGGCTCCCACACCTATCGCGCCTCCCGCTACTCCTTCGAATTCCAGCTCCTGGTCCGTTCCTGACACCCGTTACCGACGGTTCGTCGCCCGATCGCCACGGCAGTCGGGGGCCGGCGCCCGGCCACCCCGCCCGCGTAAGAATGTTCGGACAAAGTATTGACGGGGTGCGCCGGCCGCCGTTAGAACTCCTCCAGCCGCACTCCGGCGGCCCGGAAGGGAAGGCGGACCACCCGATGAAACGCCGGTCAACAGTGGTGACGGATACTTGGGCGGCCGGGGTCGGACATTTCACGCCACGGCGCGCCGGACAGCGGCGACACGCGCAGCGAGCTACACAGGGAGAGAGGCACGTTTTCGTGGCAAGGGTTCGGACACGGGTACGAGCGTCGGCGGTCGTTCTGGCGACGGTGCTCGGCGTGGCCCTGGCAGGGTGCAGCAGTACGGGCGGCAAGCGGGCGGAGGAGCGGGCCGCGCGGGCCGCTCAGGCCGCCGAGGGTCGCGCCGCGGTGAACACCCCGCGCTGGACCTTCGCGATGGTCACCCACTCGGGTGATGGCGACACGTTCTGGGACATCGTCCAGAAGGGCGCCAAGCAGGCCGCGGTCAAGGACAACATCGAGTTCCTCTACGCCCACCACAAGGAGGGCAAGGAGCAGGCGCAGCACGTCCAGACCATGATCGACAAAAAGGTCGACGGGCTGATCGTCACCCTCGCCAAGCCCGACGCCATGAAGGACGTCGTCGACAAGGCCGTCAAGGCCGGCATCCCCGTGATCACCGTGAACTCCGGCTCCCAGGAGTCCAAGGACTTCGGCGCGCTGAGCCACATCGGCCAGGACGAGACCATCGCGGGCGAGTCCGTCGGCGAGGAGCTCAACAAGCGCGGCCGCAAGAAGGCCGTCTGCGTGCTGCACGAACAGGGCAACGTCGGCCACGAGCAGCGCTGCTCCGGGGTGCGCAAGACCTTCAAGGGCGAGCTGGAGAACCTCTACGTCGACGGCACCAACATGCCCGACGTCCAGGCGTCCATCGAGGCCAGGCTGCAGTCCCAGCGCGACACCGACGCCGTCGTCACCCTCGGCGCGCCGTTCGCCGCGACGGCCGTCCAGGCGAAGAAGCAGGCCAACAGCGAGGCGGAGATCGACACCTTCGACCTCAACGAGAGCGTCGCCCAGAGCCTGAAGTCCGGGGACCTCGGCTTCGCCGTCGACCAGCAGCCCTACCTCCAGGGCTACCAGGCCGTGGACCTGCTGTGGCTCTACCGCTACAACGCCGACGTCCTCGGCGGCGGCCGGCCGGTGCTCACCGGCCCGCAGATCATCACCAAGGACGAGGCCGCCAAGCTGGAGGAGTACGCCAAGAGGGGGACCCGATGACCGCCACCTCGCCGGCACCGGCTCCACCGGTGGGGAAGGGCGACGAGCGGCTGGTGCGCACCTCGCTGCCGCGCCGGCTGCTCAGCCGCCCGGAGCTCGGCTCCGTCGTGGGCGCGCTGGCCGTCTTCCTCTTCTTCTCGGTGGTCGCCGACAGCTTCCTGCGGGCCTCCAGCCTCAGCACCGTGCTGTACGCGGCCTCCACCATCGGGATCATGGCCGTGCCCGTGGCGCTGCTGATGATCGGCGGCGAGTTCGACCTCTCCACCGGTGTGATGGTCACCTCGTCCGCGCTGATCTCCTCGATGTTCAGCTACCAGATGACGGCGAACGTCTGGGTGGGCGTCGGGGTGTCCCTGCTCGCCACGCTGGCCATCGGCTTCTTCAACGGCTTCATGCTGATCCGCACCAAGCTCCCCAGCTTCATCATCACGCTGGGCACGTTCCTGATGCTCACCGGCCTCAACCTGGGCCTCACCAAGCTGATCAGCGGCACCGTCTCCACCAAGTCGATCAGCGACATGGAGGGCTTCGAGTCCGCCAAGGCGCTCTTCGCCTCCCGGCTGACCCTCGGTGACGTCAGCCTGCAGATCACCGTCCTGTGGTGGCTGGGGCTGGTGGCGCTGGCCACCTGGGTGCTGCTGCGCACCCGCGTCGGCAACTGGATCTTCGCCGTCGGCGGCGGCGAGGACGCGGCCCGCGCGGTCGGCGTGCCGGTCACCAAGACCAAGATCGGCCTGTACATGGCGGTGGCCTTCGCCGCCTGGGTCTCCGGCCAGCACCTGCTGTTCTCCTTCAACGTGGTGCAGTCCGGCGAGGGCGTGGGCAACGAGTTCCTCTACATCATCGCGGCGGTCATCGGCGGCTGTCTGATGACCGGCGGCTACGGCTCCGCCATCGGCTCGGCGGTCGGCGCGCTGATCTTCGGCATGACCAGCAAGGGCATCGTCTACGCCCAGTGGAATCCGGACTGGTTCAAGTTCTTCCTGGGAGCCATGCTGCTCCTGGCCACCCTGCTCAACGCATGGGTCCGCAAGCGGGCGGAGGCGACGAAGTGACGCGAGGCGAGGACGTGACGCGGGGCGAGGATGTGACGCGGGACGAGGAGGCGGCGCCGGGCGGAGACGGCGTGACGCGGGGCGAGGACGTGACGCGGGGCGACGAGGTGGCGCCGGGCGGAGACGGCGTGACGCGGGGCGAGGACGTGACGCGGGGCGAGGAGGCGGCGGCCGGCGACCGTACGCCGGGTCGTACGCCGCTGGTCGAGCTCAAGGACGTCAGCAAGTACTACGGCAACATCAAGGCCCTCGAAGGCGTCTCCCTGGAGGTGCACGCGGGCGAGATCAGCTGCGTGCTGGGCGACAACGGTGCCGGCAAGTCCACCCTCATCAAGATCATCGCCGGTCTGCACCGGCACGACGCCGGCACCTTCGCCATCGAGGGCGAGCCCACGGCGCTCTCCTCCCCCCGCGAGGCCCTCGACCGCGGCATCGCCACGGTCTACCAGGACCTGGCCGTCGTGCCCCTCATGCCGGTCTGGCGGAACTTCTTCCTCGGCTCGGAGCCCACCCGCGGCAAGGGCCCCTTCCGCCGCCTGGACGTGGCGACGATGCGCGAGACCACCCGCGCCGAGCTGCTGCGCATGGGCATCGACCTGCGCGACGTCGACCAGCCCATCGGCCAGCTCTCCGGCGGCGAGCGGCAGTGCGTGGCCATCGCCCGCGCCGTCTACTTCGGCGCCAAGGTGCTCGTCCTGGACGAGCCCACCGCCGCCCTGGGCGTCAAGCAGTCCGGGGTCGTCCTCAAGTACGTGGCCGCCGCCCGCGACGCCGGTCTCGGCGTGGTGTTGATCACCCACAACCCGCACCACGCGTATCTCGTCGGCGACCGGTTCGTCCTCCTGAAGCGGGGTGCCATGTTCGGCAGCCACACCAAGCGGGAGATCACGCTGGACGAGCTCACCCGCCAGATGGCGGGCGGTTCCGAGCTCGAGGAGCTCAGCCACGAGCTGCGCCGGGCACCCGCCCCGGACCGCCTCGGGGCCGGCGCGGGCGAGCGCTGAGGGCGAGGCCGGCGAGCGGCCGGCATGTGCGTCCCGTACTGCGCGTAAGGCACAATCGCCACGAGCGACCGATCGACCGGACCGCCCGCGGCACGCCCTGGAGGGCGGGCCGCGGGCGCCCGTGCGACGGCCGCGCCGAGGACTGACCGCAAGCGACCCAGGGACGAGATGAGCACCTATCGGGAGCTGACCCACCGCGGCTCGGCGAGGGCCACCGTCCTGCGCACCGTCGGCACCCGCGAGCGGCGCTCGCACCTGACCGCCCCCCGGGTGCCCACCGTCGGCATCGACATCGGCGGCACCAAGGTGATGGCCGGCGTCGTCGACGCCGACGGCACCATCCTGGAGAAGCTGCGGACCGAGACGCCGGACAAGTCCAAGAGCCCCAAGGTCGTCGAGGACACCATCGTCGAGCTGGTCCTCGACCTCTCCGACCGGCACGATGTGCACGCCGTGGGCATCGGCGCGGCCGGTTGGGTCGACGCCGACCGCTCGCGGGTGCTCTTCGCGCCCCACCTGTCCTGGCGGGACGAGCCGCTGCGGGACGCCCTCGCCGCCCGGCTGGCGGTGCCCGTGATGGTGGACAACGACGCCAACACCGCCGCCTGGGCGGAGTGGCGCTTCGGCGCCGGCCGCGGCGAGGACCACCTCGTGATGATCACGCTGGGCACCGGCATCGGCGGTGCCATCCTGGAGGACGGCCAGGTCAAGCGGGGTCGCTACGGCGTGGCCGGCGAGTTCGGCCATATGCAGGTCGTCCCCGGCGGGCACCGCTGCCCGTGCGGCAACCGCGGCTGCTGGGAGCAGTACAGCTCCGGCAACGCCCTGGTCCGCGAGGCCCGTGAGCTCGCCGCGGCGGACTCCCCGGTGGCGTACAACATCATCGACCGGGTCAAGGGCAACATCCCCGACATCACCGGCCCGCTCATCACCGAGCTGGCCCGGGAGGGCGACGCCATGTGCGTCGAGCTCCTGCAGGACATCGGCCAGTGGCTGGGCGTCGGCATCGCCAATCTCGCCGCGGCCCTCGACCCGTCCTGCTTCGTGGTCGGCGGTGGCGTCAGCGCGGCCGACGACCTGCTGATCGGCCCCGCCCGGGACGCCTTCCGCCGCCACCTCACCGGGCGCGGCTACCGCCCCGAGGCCCGGATCGTGAAGGCCCAGCTCGGGCCGGAGGCGGGCATGGTCGGCGCCGCCGACCTGGCCCGGCTGGTGGCCCGCCGGTTCCGCCGCGCCAAGCGTCGCCGGGTCGAGCGGTACGAGCGCTACGAGCGGTACTACTCGCAGGTCACGCGCGCGGCCCGGGGGGCACAGCGGTGAGCGGCGCGGACCACCCGGCGGAGCGGCCGGCCGACCGCCAGGCCGAGCGGCCGGTGGAGCGGCCGGTGGAGCCGCCGGCGGAGGACGGCCCTCCGCCGCCGCGGACCAGCCTGCGCCGGCGCTGGCTGACCCTGCTCGTGGTGATCCTGCTCATCGGCTTCCCGACCTGCTATCTGGTGCTCTCCGCCGTGCAGAGCCGCGAGAGCGGCAACGACAAGCAGGACAAGGCGGCGGCGACGGGCCTGACCTGGGACTACCCCAGCAAGGTGCAGAGCCGGATCTACGATGTGCCGATCCCGCCGGGCTCGCTGGACGTGGCGTACTACGAGACCAACTCCTGGCGCACGAGCAAGCTGTACGTGCAGTTCATGACGAACGCCTACGGTCTCGACCTCTACTTGCGCACCATCGGCACCAGCCCTTCCCGCCTCGAACCGGGCCGCACCACGATCGACGCGGAGGACGCGGCGGCGGTCGGCTGGCGGCTGGGCGACGGCGAGCACTGGTCCGGCACGGTGCACACGAAGGTGAAACCCCAGCCGGAACAGGAAATCATGGTCGACCGCAGCAACCCCGAACACCCCATGGTGTACGTGGTCTCCGAGGCGACCCCCTGACGCCCCTCAGGGGCCGGACCGCCCCGGGGCCGAACATGACGACGGCACGACGATCAGCGCTGACGGGGGCGCTCGCCGCCTGCGTACTCCTGGCAGGCTGCTCGCACATGAACGACGACGACGTCGCGGTGCGTGACACCGCGCGGATGAAGGAGACGGTCGGGAGGGCTTCCGGCACGCTCCTCGACATCATGGGCCTGGCGGGCAAGACGACCGAACCGGGGCCGGCGGCATCGCCCTGCGACGGCCGCCCGTCGGGGGAGGGCGTCCGCGTGATCCGTCACCCCTGGAGCCTGTACGACGTGCCGGTGGACGACATGTACGCGGCCATGGACCGGTTGCGCGAGCAGCTTCCCCGCAAGGGCTGGAAGATCGTCAAGGACGGGCCGGACAAGAGCCCCGCCAGGACGCCGCAGATCGTCGCCGACTCCACCGAGGAACCCCTCTCGGCGGACATCAGGCTGCTCGACGAGCGCCCCTACGGCAAGCACACGTCCTTGCTCGAAGTGACCGTGGTCTCCACATGCTTCAAGGAGGCCAAGCCCTCAGGGAGCTGACCTGAGGCACGGCCTCCCTCCTGTTCGCCGTCCGACGTCCACGGGCTGGCCCAGGGTGGCACTGCCAGTGACAGTCTCCGCGGGGGTGCCGTCAAGAGGGAACTGGCTGGCCGGCGACGGGCGGTCGAGCCTTGGGGCATGACAACCGCCGAGACCACGACGACCGCCGCGGCCGCGGAGCCGTCGGTTCCCGCTCCCGCCCGGATGACCGGACGCCAGATCGCCGCCCTGGTGGCGCTCCTGGCGTCGCAGTTCATGATGGCCGCCGACTTCTCCGTGCTGAACGTCGCCCTGCCCGAGGTCGGCACCGCCCTCGGGTTCTCCACCGGCGGCCTCCAGTGGATCACCACGACGTTCGCGCTGTGTGCCGCCGGCTGCACCCTGGTCCTGGGCCGTGTCGGCGACCACGTGGGGCGGCGGCGCGTCTTCACCGCCGGAATGGCCGTCCTCGCCGTCTCCTCCCTCGTCGGAGGCGCCGCCGAGTCGCCCACGACGCTGCTGATCGCCCGTACCCTCCAGGGCCTGGCCACGGCCGCCGTCACACCCGCCGCGCTCGCCCTGCTCACCACGGCCTTCACCGCGCCCGCCCTGCGCACCCGGGCGCTCGGTCTGAACAGCGTGATGATGAGCTCCGGCTTCAGCGTCGGCGCCATCCTCGGCGGTGTCCTCACCGACGTGTTCTCCTGGCGCTGGGCGTTCTTCATCAACATCCCCGTGGCCATCGCCGCGATGCTCGTCGTGCCGCGGGTCGTCGACGAGAGCAAGGCCGAGCGGCGCACCCGGATCGACCTGCCCGGCGCGGTGCTCGTCACCCTCGGTCTCTTCGCCGCGATCCACGGCGTCACCCGCGCCGGCGAGGAGGGCTTCGACCCGGTCGCCGGCATGGCGCTGCTCGCGGGCATCGTGCTGCTGGGCGCCTTCTGGGCGGTCGAGAGCCGTACGGCCGACGCGCTGGTGCCGGTGCGGGTGCTGAAGAAGCCCGACATCGCCTTCGGCAACCTCGCCGCCCTGTTCGTCTTCGGCGGCGAGACGGCGCTGATCTTCTTCACCGGCCTGTACGTGCAGGACGTGCTCGGACTGTCGTCCCTGGCCGCCGGGCTCGTACTGCTCGGCATCGGTACCGGCCAGATCATCGCCGGCACGGTCGGCCCGCGCATCCTCCAGCGGGTCCCTCCGCGCACCCTGCTCGGTGTCTCCCTGACCCTGCAAGGCGCGTTCATGCTGCCCGCGCTGTGGGCGACGTCGGACTCGCGCTGGCTGATTCCGCTGGTCGCCACCCAGTTCGTGAACGCCTTCTTCTCCATGACGGCCGCCCTCTCCTTCATGGTCCTGGCCACCTCCGCCGTCGACTCCGACCTGCGGGGCATGGCGACCGGCATGGCCACCCAGAGCCAGCAGATCGGCATCGCCATCGGCATCCCGCTGCTCAGCGCGGTCTTCGCCGCCGTCATCGGGCACGGCACGTCCAGCGGGCCGGGGACCGCCGCCGAGGAGCTGACCGGCATCCACGCGGCGATCGGCGTGGCCGGCGGCTGTCAGATCGCGATCGGCCTGCTGCTGTGGGCGGCGCTCCGCCACGGGGCCGCCCCGCGGGTTCCCTAGGCGGTGTCGCCGAAGTCCGCTTCGACAGGCGCCCGTCGCCCGGCGCCCGTCGCCGCGGCCGATGCCGTACAGCACCCATAATCGAACGGTGGAACGCATGGTGAACACAGACCTCGGCAGCTACCTGCGCCGGATGCGCGAACGCGTCCGGCCGGAGCAGATGGGCCTGCGCTCCATGGGGTCCCGGCGGGTCCCAGGGCTGCGGCGCGAGGAGGTGGCCGCGCTCGCGGGCGTGAGCCAGACGTACTACACCCGGCTCGAACAGTCCCAGACCGCACACGCCTCGCCGCAGGTCCTGCTCTCCATCGCGCGGGCCCTGCAGCTGAGCGCCGACGAGCGGGACTACCTGCTCAAGATCGGTACGCCGGTGTCGAACCCGCGGGAGCCGGCGCCGCGCGGCGACCAGGTGAGCCCGTACACGCGGATGCTGGTGGGGTCGCTGGAGAACGTGGCGGCGGCCGTCCTGAACTACCGCTGCGACATCCTCGCCTGGAACTCCCTCTACCACCGGCTGTTCGCGCCGCACCTCGACGTCGACGCCCCGGAGCGCGCCGACGATCGGCCCAACATCATCAAGATGAACTTCCTCGACGAAGCCGTGCGTTCGCTGTATGCCGACTGGACCGCGGAGTCGGAGGCGAACGTGACGTATCTGCGGTTCATCTCCGGCGATCACCGGCACGACCCGCGACTCGCCGAGCTGATCGGTGAGCTGACCATGGGCAGCGAGGAGTTCGCCGAGCTGTGGTTTCGTCAGCGGGTGGCGAACTGCGTCGACGGAACGAAACTGTTCGACCATCCCGTGGTGGGCGAGCTGGAGCTGATGTACCAGTCCGCGGATCTCCAGGACGGCAACATCCTGAAGCTCTACCACGCGGAACCCGACTCCCCGCACGAGGCGGCCCTGCGACTGCTGGCGGTGGACCTGGACCCGGTGCGCCACGGCTGACCCGAGCTGCCTTCGGCACGCCGCTCCATGGCGTTGAGCCCCAGCGCCAGCGCCGGCACCTCGCGTCCTTCACACGGTCGCCCTCGTGGAGCCGTGCAGTGTGGTCCAGTACTGCTCGACCCGGTCGACGGTGCCGTGGTCGGTCACCAGGCCGAGGTAGCCGTCCGGGCGAACCAGCATCAGGGTTCCGTCGGTCGCGTCGTATCCGGCGCGGATGTGTCCGTGGCTGTCGATCAGCGCGTGTCGGCCGGCCGACTGGCCTGGCCGGACCACGACATGGGCGTGGAGGGCGGCGCCGAACCGGTCGTTGAGCGCCGCGACGGTGGGCGCGTACGCCGTACCGAAGGCCAGGAGGGTCCAGTGCGGGCCGTGGAACAGGTCGAACAGCCGCGTCGGTCGGCCGTCGGCCGTGGTCGCGGGTGCGTCCGGCGCCCGGTCGCCCGCCCTGATCGCGCCGGGGCGGGCGCGGTCGTCGCGGGAGAGTGGACTGGTGCGGTGGTTCAGGGTGAGCCCGTGCACCTCGGGGCCGCGTACGTGCGCGTCGGCGTCACCGCGCTGATGCTTCTCCAGCAGGGCTGTGGCGATGTCCAGCGCTGTGCGGGCCGCCGCCATCCGCTCCGGTTCGTAGCTGTCCAGCAGGAGGCCCGGGGCGCCGGTCAACGCGGCGGCGAGCTTCCAGCCGAGGTTGTAGCCGTCCTGGATGCCGGTGTTCATGCCTTGGCCACCGGTCGGGGGGTGCACATGCCCGGCGTCCCCGGCGAGGAGAACCCGCCCCTCCCGGAACCGCTCGGCCAGCCGGGTGTTCGCCCGCCAGGTGGTGTGCCAGGTCACCTCGCGCACCAGGATGTCGTTCCTGCCGGACGACTCTGCGATCTGCCGCTGCAGGTAGTCGCGGAGCGGCTCGTCCCGGTCGGCCGGGGGGCGCGCCGCGACGACGAACAGGTCGGTTCCGGCCAGCGGCACGGCCGAAACCTGCGCGTCGCCGTTCTGCCAGATCCGGCCGTGGTCGCGGCCGAGCCCGTCAACGCGGGCGTCCGCGAACAGCATCGTGGTGGCGTCGTCGGTCTCGCCGGGGAAGGCGATGCCCAACCGCTTGCGCACGGTGCTGCGCCCGCCGTCCGCGCCCACCAGATACCGGGCGCGCACGGTCTCGACCGTCCCGCCGGCGGCCAGCGTCGCGGTCACGCCGTCGGCGTCCTGGCTGAAGTCGACCAGCTCGGTCGACCGTTCCACGTGTGCGCCGAGCGCGGCGAGCCGCTCGCGCAGAATCTCCTCGGTGCGGAACTGGGGCACGAACCAGATGTTCGGATACGGCACGGACGGCGTCGGTTCGGCGGGCTCGCCCATCCGGCCTTCCCAGACGACCCTCTCGCCCCGGTAGGCGCGCATCACCGTGCCGAGAGCTCCACCGGCCAGGATCGGCTCCAGAATCCCCAGATCGGCGAAGACCTCCATGGTCCTCGGCTGAATGCCGTTGGCGCGCGACCCTCCTGAGAACCGGTCCACCCGATCGACGACGCGGCACGCGACCCCCCGCCGGGCGAGCTCGCAGGCGAGGGTGAGCCCGGTCGGACCGGCCCCGGCGATCAGCACGTCGATATCGGTCATGGCGCCCCCACACTCCTTCGGTGTACGCCGTACGAGCGTTTCGTACGGCGTACCAATAACGCTAACGGTACAGTGTACGAATGGCAACGGCGGAGGACTCGGCGCTCATCTGGACCCGTCCGGAACCCGGCACCCGCCGGCCGAAGTTCACTCGCGAGCACATCGCGTCGACTGCGCTGGCGATCGCCGACGCCGAGGGGCTCGCCGCCGTGTCGATGCGGCGGATCGCCGGCGAACTGGGCGCGGGCACCATGACGCTCTACTACTACGTCCGCACCAAGGACGAACTGATCGCGCTGATGGACGACGCGATCATGAGTGAGGCGCTCGTTCCCGCCGACGAGTTCCCGACCCACTGGTACGACGCGCTCGCCGCGGTCGCCACGCGCACCTGGGACGTGCTGATGCGGCACCCCTGGGCCCCGCACGCCCTGCGGAACGTGCCGGCCGGACCCAACGCCATGCGTCACTTCGAACAGTCGCTCGCGGCCGTCGCCGACACCGACCTGCGACCGGACGCCAAGCTCGCACTGCTCGCCATGGTGGACGACTACGTCCACGGCAACGTGCTGCGCGCCGCCGAGAAGCGCTCGGCCGCCGACAGGGTGGACAGCGAGGCGGCCGTGGCGGCCGCGCGGTTCACCGAGGCTCAGCTCACCACCGGGGATTTTCCGTACACCCGGGCGCTGTTCGGCGGTGACGCTCCCCGGACGGCGATCCCCCGCCTCGTCGGCGACCTGTCCGAACGCGACCGGTTCCGTCAGGGCCTGTTCGCACTGCTGGACGGCGCGGCCGGCAGGATGGGGCTCGGCCTGCCGTAACGGTGAGCACGCCGGTGGCGACCTGCCCGAGGTGGCCGCCTCGGGGCCCGGCCGCGTCCGGCGTGGCTCCGCTCCGCGGGGAAGGCCGCGCAGGAGGGCGTCAGGCCGGGTCGAGGTCGGCGATGGTGGCGTCGAGCCACGCGAGTTCCGCTTCGGACGTGGCCCTCGCGATCGTGAGGACCCCTCGCCGGAACGGGTCGTCCACGTCCGGGATGCCGAGGGGACGGTCACCGCTGTAGAAGAAGCTGCTCGGTTCCCGAAGGAAAGTGCGCCGCCTGCGCAGCACCTCCGCCTGGGCGTGCCGGTCGGGGAGATGGCGCAGGAAGGCCAGCAGGGTGAACCAGCGGTTCTCGTCGGTGATGAAGGGGTCGGCCGGTTCGCGGAGTTGCCCGAGCAGCACCTGACGGCCCTCCGGTGTCAGGGTCAGCATGTGCCGGGGCGCCGCCGCCGCGCCGGGTTGGGACTCCCGCACCAGCAGGCCGGCCTTCTCCATGCGCCTGATCGCCGGGTACAGCGTGCCGTGGCTGATCGCGCGGACGTGCCCGGTCAACCGCGCGACCCGGGTGCGCAGTTCGTAGCCGTGCAGGGGCTCTTCGTGGAGAAAGCCCAGGATGGCGAGGTCCAACATGCTTGACATGGTCGAACAGCATAGGGCTAGAGTCGATCATAGGTCGATACGACACATGGCGTAACGACGTATATCGATGACGACTCCCGGCTCCCGCGTGTCTTCTCCGCGGCCCCGGGCAAGGAGGTAGAGCCTTGTCGGCCTCATCCACGACACCGACCAACCGGAGCGCGCGACAGGGGGCCTTAGGCGCCGCCGAGCCGGCGCGCCCGGCCTTTCCCGTCGCGGCACTCGCGGCCCTGTCGCTGTCGGTGTTCGCCCTCTGCTCGGCCGAGTTCGCTCTCATCGGCCTGCTGCTCAACGTCTCCGACGACCTGCACGTGTCGGTGGGCACCGCCGGCCAGTTGCTGAGCGCCTATGCCATCGCCGTCGCGATCGGCGGGCCGATCGTCACGGTCATGACCTCGCGCGTCGCCCCCAAGGCGCTGGCCCTCGCCCTGCTGCTGATCTTCGCCGCGGCCAACGTCCTGGGCGCCCTCGCTCCCTCGTTCGGCCTGCTCGTCGCCGCCCGTACGCTCGGTGCCCTCACCCACAGCACCTTCGCCGCGGTCTGCGTCCTCATCGCCGTACGCCTCTCCCCGCCCGATCGCCGGGCCTCGGCCATCGCCTGGGTCGCCGGCGGGCTGGGCCTGGCCACCGTGCTGGGCGGTCCCATCGGCACAGCCATCGGCGAGCAGTGGGGATGGCGGGCCACCTTCTGGTGCGTCGCCGGGGCGGCGGCGATGGGCTTCCTGGCCCTGGCCTTGCTGATCCCCACTCACCTCGACCGCGGCCAGGGCGAATCCCCGCGCGCCGAACTCGGCATCCTGCGCCGCGGCCAGGTCCTGTGCGCGCTGGCCGTCACCGCGGTCTCCCAGGCCGGCTGGTTCCTGCTGTACAGCTACATCTCACCGCTCCTGCGGAACGTCACCGGCTTCGGTGCCGGCGCCGCGACGATCCTCCTCTTCGTCTTCGGCTTCGGCGGCTTCGTCGGCAACGCCCTCGGCGGCAAGCTGGCCGACCGCACGCTGCGCGGCACCCTCGTCGGCATGCTGGCCCTGCTGGCCGCGACCTTGTCGGTGCTCTCCTTCGCCGCCGAGTCCCGGGTCGTCGTGCCGGTCGCGGTCTTCCTGATCGGCCTGGCCTCCGGTGCCCTCGTGCCCCCGCTCCAGTCCTGGGTCCTCGGCGCCGCGGGCGGCGGTTCCGCCCTGGCCCTGGCCGCCAACACCTCGGCCTTCAACCTGGGCAACGCCCTGGGCTCCTGGTCGGGTTCGCGGTTGCTCGACGCCGGCGCCGATGTCACCACCCTGGCCTGGATCGGCGCCCTTGTCGTCCTCGTCGCCCTCCTCGGCGTTCCGGCGGCCCTCGCGCGCTTGGAGCGGAGCTCCCGAACGTCCTCCCGAACGCCCTCCCGTGGGGCGAGCCCGGGTGACAGGTGACAGGTGAGGCGGTGGGCGCCGGTCCGGCGCGTGCGTGGCCGCAGTCGCGGCCGAAACGGAACCGGCGCGAGCCCGGAGAAGGTCACGACCACGCGCCAAGGGCCTGTCCGGTGGGCGTCAGCCGGTCGGGCGGCCCGCCGTGACCAGCCACGACGTGCTGCGCAGCCGGACCGTGCCGTCCGCCGCCTCGTAACCGCGCAGGTGGTCCGTCAGGGCGCGGCGGGCGCGGGCCCGTACGGTCGCGTCGGCCCGCTCCATCAGGTGGCGGCCGGGACCCGTCCGCAGCAGGAACTCCGCCGCGTCGGCGGCTCCGCGCCCCCATGCCCCGTACGCCTCGGCGCGGTCCACGGCGATGCCGGTGAAGCCGGCCGCGGTGAGGATCTCGCGGATGCGGTCCGGCGAGGCCAGGGAGAACATGCCGGGCGATCCCGTCCGCCCGAAGTCGCCGACCGGCAGGAAGTCGCGCAGTGACGTCATCGCCACGACCCAGTCGTTGAGCGGGCCGTCCGCCGGGCAGACGAATGCCAGGCGCCCGCCGGGCCGCAGCGCCCGGCCGATGTTGCCGAAGGCCGCTATGGGGTCGGCGAAGAACATCACCCCGTAGCGACTGATCGCCGCATCGAAGGCGCCCGCGTCGAAGGGGTGCGCCTGCGCGTCACCTCGCACGAAGGAAACGTTGGCCACGCCCTCCCGCTCGGCGCGGGCACGGCCCTCGGCCAGCATCGGGCCGGACAGGTCGAGACCCAGCGCGTGGCCCCGGGGCGCCCTGAGCGCGGCGAGGCGCGTGGTCTGCCCCGAGCCGCAGCCGACGTCGAGGGTCCGGTGGTCCCCGGCGATTCCGGCGGCGTCGAGGAGCGGCTCGTTGAAGCCCTCGTTCACGGCGTTCCAGCGGTCCTGGTGGCGGGCCCAGTGGGCCCCTTCCGGACCGTTCCATGCCTGTGCCTGCGCGGTGTTGACGATGTCCGGCACGAGCGCCTCCTGGGGTGGGCGAGCAAGTATGGGCGTGCGCCCAAACAGTATGGGCGCGCGCCCATACTGGCAACCCCGCCGACCGGTGACCCCCGTTAAGGTGCAGGGGGTGGGCCGCCTCAAGGGCGGCGAAGGCGGAACGGAACGGAAGAGGGGCCCATGTCACCGCGCGGAGTGGCGACACCGGACGTACGCGAGCGGCTGTTCAAGGCCGCCGAGCGCGTCGTGGAGAGGGACGGCCCCGGCGCGCTCACCAGCCGGTCCGTCACGACCGAGGCGGGCTGCGCCAAGGGGCTGCTGCACGCCCACTTCGCGGGCCTCGACGAGTTCGTCGCCGAACTGTGTCTCGACCGGTTCGCGCGGACGGCGGCGAAGGCGCGGGCACTGTCGGGGCTCGCCGGACAGGGCGCGGTGGCGGGCAACCTCGAGGCCGTCGCCCTCGCGCTGTTCGACTCCGGCGGCCCCGCCATCTCGGGTCTGGCCATGACCCGCCCCGCCGCCACGCTGCGCGTCCGCGAGGCCCTGGAGGCCGGGGCGCCCGGCTTCGCCGCGATCCAGGAGGCCATCGCCGGCTATCTGGAGGCCGAGCGGGACCTCGGCCGAGTGGCGGAGACTGTCGACCCGGACACCGTGGCCCTCGCCGTCGTGGGCACCGCCCATCATCTGCTGATGACCGGTTGGCCCGGCGCCCCCGACCCGCGGCCCGCCATGACGCGCCTGGTGGCCGCGCTGGTGGACGGCGGGTAGGGAGCGGAGCCACCCCTATCGCACGCCATCCGGGCATGACCTGATGTAATCGGACAAGGCGGCAGGGAACGCCTGTTCGCCCGCGACCGGCGGCAGCAGCGGTACGCCACCGCGCGCCGCGCATCAACGTGAGGGGAGAGTCGGTACGCCCGGGGGCCGAGCACGGCTTGCCGGCGCGGCCCGGACGGCACATGACGACTCAGCGATACGCATACGTGGCCCTGCTCGGTGGAGCCATCGCCCTCTCCGGGGTGCTTGTCCGGTACACCGAGGGTGTGCCGAGTTTCCTCCTGGGAGCGGTGGCGGGTGCGGGGATCGTCGGGATCTGGGTGCTGCTCGCACGCGCCAGGTAGCTCGGAGCGCGAGGGGCTCCGTCCGGCGCGGACGGAGCCCCGTTCGTCATCTCGACCGAACCGCGGGACGCGTGGGCTCGGCCGACCCGCGGGACGCGTCATCTCGGCCGAACCGCAGGATGCGCGGGCTCAGCCGAACCGCAGGATGCGCGGGGCGAACGTGCCCTCGGGGCCGTCGGCGCGGCCGACCGCCCACACCGTCGCCGCGCCCGGCACCGACGCCAGCCACAGCGCCCGGGAGTCGCCCTCCCCGGCCACCGCCGGTTCGCTGTACTCGGTGAACGACTGTCCGTTCCAGGCGAGGAAATCCGGCCCCGGGACCAACGGCGGTTGGCTGCCCGGCGGGCCCCACTTCTGCGAGCGGGCCACCGCGACCCAGCCCAGCGCGCCGGACGGGGCGGGCGCCAGGGAGCTGATCCCGCCGAAGTCGGTGGGCAGGGTCACCCGGCTCCACGCCGTCCCGTCGAAGCGGACCAGCAGCGGCGGAATCGGCCGGCCCGGCGGGCCGCCGATGAACCCGGCCGAGCCACCCGCCCACACCTCCGTCGGCGAGACCGCCAGCACGCTGCCCACGCCCGCCCGCGGGAACCCGTGCACGATCGTCTGCTGCCACGCCTGCCCGTCCCAGTGCGACACGGCCGCCCCCGCGTTGGTGGCGCCCGCGGCCCAGACGTCGTCGGCCGCCAGGATGTGCAGGCCGTACACGACTCCCGGCGGCACCGGCACGTCCTGCCAGCCGCGCCCGTCCCAGCGCAGCAGGACCGGCGCGTCGTCCCGCGAACCGATCAGCCAGGTCTCCCCACCGCCGGTGACGGCTTCGGTCAGCACGACACCGCGCGGCGGCTGTCTCTCGTACCAGGCGATGCCGTCGAAGCGGAGCAGGCGCGCGCCGCCCGCCGCATCGCGGCCGACGGCCCAGACCGCGGTCGGCGAGGGCGCGGCGATGGACAGCAGCTCGCCCTGCCAGCCGATCCCGGGCAGGCGCTGGCGCTGCCACGCCCTTCCGTCCCAGCGCAGCACCAGCGGGAAGCCCGGCGCCTCGCGGCCGACGGCGTCGGTGCCCACCGCCCACGCCTGGTCGGGCCCCAACGCCACGGCCTCGTTCAGCCCGGCCTGCGGACGTACCTCCGCCGGCACCGGAACGCGCTGCCAGGACGGGGTTTCCGCCGCGGCCGAGCCCACGAGGGCCAGGACGGTCATGGCGACCGCGAGGGCCGCGGCGAGAAGTCGGCGTGCCATGGTCAGCCTCCCAGCCGCTCGCTCATCACGTTGGGTTTCGAGCCGTAGATCTCGACGGTCCCGAAGGACAGCAGCGAGGACCCGACGGTCGCCACCGCGCGCGGTCGGACGTCGATCGCGCCCTCGCGCTCCGGGCCGTACGAGAAGGTGGCGCGGGAGCCGTTCACCCGCGCGTACTTCGACTGGAACGCGCGGTCGCTGCGCACCGGCAGCCACAGCGCGCCGTCCGGGCCGCGGACCATGGCCTCGGTGGAGGCGTCGCCCAGCGGTGGGTGGGCGGTGTGCCAGGCATGCCCGTTCCAGGTCATGAGATACGCGCGGGGGGCCTCGCCGTCGGTGTGCCGGCTGCCGCCGATCGTGACCCGGCCGGACGGTTCGAACATGATCGTGTGCACGGTGCTGTTCGGCGGCAGCGGCACCTTCGCGTCCCGCCACCCCGTGCCGTCCCAGCGCAGAATGGTGGTCCCGGCGCTGGTGTCCCCCCAGGCCCAGACGTCGGTGGCCGTACGCGCGGTGATCCCCATGAGGAACGGCACGCCGTCCGGGGCGGGCGGTTCGGTCCAGCGGGAACCGTCGTAGCGCAACACCTTCAGCCCGGTGCTGTCCTCACCGACCACCCACGCGGCACCCGGTACGGCGGTGAAGTCCTGGTACGTCCACAGGGTCCGCGGCAGCGGGACGACGCTCCACCCGCTCGCCGACCGGCGCAGGATCTCGCCCGCCCCCTCGCGGTTGCGGAAGATCCACACTTCCTCGCCGACGAACTGCACATCGCGGAGCAGGCCCGGCTCACCGGCGCCGGGGAAGGTGGTGTCCCGGCTCCAGGCCGCGCCGTCCCACCGGTACAGCAGCGGCCGCTGTCCATCGGCGGCCTGCTCGAATCCGGTCGCCCACGCCTCGCCCGGCCCGCGGGCGGCGAGATCGGACACGTACGCCGGCGCTGCCGCCGCCGGCACCGACAGCGCCGACCAACCCGGTGCCGCGGCCGCGGCCGGCGACACCACCGCGGCACACGCGATCACCAGACAGATGACAAGCGCGCGTGGACCGCCACGGAGACCGTTCACGAGACCTCCCGAGAACGCGAAGGCCGCTCAGCTTAGGGGTGTCCACGACAGGTGAACAGATGTCGTACGGCCGTACTGCCGTTCGGAAGTTCACGGCGCGGGCCAGGACCCGCGACCGGCCGGGAAGATCTCCGCGCCCGGTCCTCCGGCCCCTCAGGTGGACGGGAGGGGTGGCTCGGTCCGCTCGACGGCGCTGAGGACGGAGTCGAACAGGCCCGGGAAGCGGGCATCGAGTTCCTCCCGACGCAGGGTGTTGAGGCGGGCGTTTCGCCAACGAGCGAACATTCTGGCGACGCCAGCGCCGGCGAACTCGCCCCACCGCACCACCGGGAGGCCCGCATGGCCGAAATGAAGACCGCCGCCGCAGCCGCCGGGGGCCTGTCCACCGCCCTCGCCTTCGGCGGCATGTTCACCGTCGCCAAGTCCGCCTTCGGCCACGTCGACCCCTTCCACCTCACCCTGGCCCGCTTCGCCCTCGGCTCCGCGATCTTCGTGATCGCCCTTCTGATCGTGGAGGGCCGTGCAGCGCTGCGGACCGACGGCGAGTTCCTCCAGCTCTGGGGCCTGGGCTCGCTCGGGTTCGCCGCGTTCAACCTGCTCACCTACGTCGGCCTGGAGTCCACCCCGGCGCCCACCGCCTCCCTGATCATGGCCGCGATGCCCGCCATCACCGTCATGGTGATGTGGGCCCGCACCGGGAAGCGCCCGGCCGGCGTCACCCTCGGCCTGGTCCTGCTCGCCCTGACCGGCGTCGCGATGGTCCTGGGCAACGGCAACCCGCTCGTCGTCTTCACCGGAGGCATCGGCATCGGCGGTCTCTCCATCCTCCTCGGCGTCATCGGCTGGGTCGTCTACACCACCGGTGCCGCCGGCTTCCCCGCCTTCTCCGTCCTGCGCTACACCGCCGTCACCAGCGTCCTGGGCACCCTCACCATCGCGATCGTCACGCTCGCCGCCGGCGCCTTCGGCCTCATCCCGACCCCCGGCCCCGCCGACTACGCCGCCAGTTGGTGGCAGATCCTCTACATGGCCGTGCCGGCCACCGCCGTCGCGATCCTCGCCTTCAACCACGCCACCCGCACCCTCGGCCCGGCCAACGGGGTCCTGTTCATCAACCTGGTTCCCATCACCTCCTTCGCCATCGAAGCCGTCCGTGGCCACCGGCCCACCGCCGCCGAACTGGCCGGCGTCGCCCTCACCCTCGCCGCCGTCGTCGCCAACAACCTCTATGGCCGCCGCGCCGCCACGGCCACCACCCCCCTCCCGACCGTCAGTACCGAGAAGGTCCTGACCACGGTCGTCTGACGACCGGGAACCCCAGCGCGATCGGGGCCGGCCGCGCCACCGAAGCGGCTCTCGTCGCGTACGCCTGTACGATGCCCGCGCCGCCTTGGCCCCGGGTGGCCGGCCACCCGGGCGGGGGCGACCCCCGGTCCGCGGCGGAGCGCCGGGGTGGCTCGGTCGGGGCCACTACCCCCATCGGTGAGATTTTGTGAGATGTGCGAGTGTGAACGAGTGAGCGAGACGACGACTGAAGCCCTGCAGTGCCGGTGTGACGGGCCGGAAGACGCCCCGGTCCTGGTTCTGGGGCCGGCCCTCGGTGCGACATGGCACAGGTTGTAAAGACCGTCCGGGGGTGTCTACGCCGGTCCAGCGCGGGCACGAAATACCCGGTCAGGGCCTTCTGGTCCGGGAGGGGCCGCCCAGTTGGTGATGGCTGTGTGATAGGCGAGTGATACGGCGAGGCCCCGCCGGAGTGCGTCCTGACGGGACTTTGAGTCGAGCCGTGAGACGACGAAGCGCATCGGAGCGTCGCTCCGGTGCGGCTTCGTCTGAGATCGGCTGCGCTGGCGCGCACGATGCGGCTGGCGCTTCATGCGGTCCGTGTTCCTGTGACGCTTCCAGAATGCGCCTACTTTGCGATTGCACTCGTTGGGAGAGGAGTCCGTGTATTCCTGGCGTGCGTTGTCAGTGCCTCCTTGTACCGTCCGGATGTGCCACGCAACCAGCGCTCCTTGAACGACCAACAAGCCCAGTGGGTACTACAGTCCATCGCCGGCGGCCACGTCACGAGGGCGGAGGCTGCAGATGAACTGGGTGTATCGCGTGCTGTGATCGACGGCATCGTCGGGGGCCGGAGCTACCGTCACCTTCCCCGGCCTACGTCCCTGCCGCTACCACGACCGCGCACCTACCGCGGCAGCGCAGAGACACCAGAGCGCAGAGCCTTGCGGGAGGCACAGTTCTGGACATCAATGGACACGTCACCGGGCGAGGCTGAGTGCTGGCCCTTCCTCGGCCCGCTCAATATCGACGGCTACGGCCAGTACTACGCCGGACGGACTCTGATCGGTACCGTAAGTGCCCATCGGGTTGCGTATGTGCTGGCTCATGGCTTGGCCTCGAACCTTCCCGCACACAGGCTCGTTCGGCATCTATGCGCCAATCCCCCCTGCTGCAATCCGGCACACCTGACGGTTGGCTCGCAGCGCGACAACATGACAGACCGCTTCCGCCTCCATCGGGACCGGCCTGGCCCCCACGCGGTGCGAACCTTGACTCCACCGCCTCCCGGCGGGTGGAGGGTGATGAGCGGCGACCTGAAAGAGCTGGCACGAAAGGCACTCGAGGCGGAGTTCTGGCGGAAGATCGACCGCAGCGGCGGCGATGCCGTGTGCTGGCCCTGGATGGCGGCGAGTCGTCATGACTTCGGATACGGCTTCGTGTATTGGGAAGGTCGCCACACGCAGGCTGCCCGGGTCGCTTATGTCCTGCACCACGGTCTGACCCTGGCACGTATCGACAGTGATCTTGTTGTTCGGCATCTGTGTCCTGGAGGCAGTAATCCGGGCTGCTGTAACCCGCACCATCTCAAGCTGGGGACACAAAAGCAGAACATGCATGATCGTCTGGCGCAGGGCAAGTACGACCGGGGAGATGACCACTTCGCAACCAAAGTGCCTAACCGGGAGGTCAGGGCATTGCGGGAGGAATACTGGAACGCTCCTCACGGGAAGCGGCCTAAGCTCGAAGTCCTTGCCCAGCGGCATGGCGTGTACTGGGGAACCATTCACCGTTGGTTGCGCGGGGCCGGCCGCCAAGAAGCAGGCGGCCCCACCGGCGAACTGGAGCCCGAGGCGGAGGCACGGACAAACCATGCACGCGGCGAAGCCCACCGCATGGTGAAGATATCCGACGCTCGGGTGCGCGAACTGCGCGAGACCTACTGGAGCATGCCCACGAAGCAGCGGCCGTCCACCGTGTCGCTAGCCGCACGGCTGGGCACCGACTCCAAGACCGTGTGGAACTGGCTGCACGGAAAGTCGCGGCTGTCGGCGGGTGGCCCTACCAGCGCCTCTGTGGAGAACAGCGGGCAGCAATCCGGGAAAGAGCCCATACCTGATCGGCAGTCGTGACGAGCTGTACCGCCTCCGGCGAGCGGCGCCGGTCTTCTCGCAGAAGGACGCCCGAGAGGTCTTCCACACCTGGTCGGGACGGTACCCCAGCGTCCCCCCCGTTATAGGGGCCGTCGTGAGGCGGTTCATCGACGAGTGCGGCCGGCCTCCACCGACCTCGCGACACATGCCGGGCCGGTGCCCATCACGTTCGGTGGGTTGCTGGTTCGTGCGTACGCCCAGGCCGGTCGAGCCCGGGAACCGTTCGCAGATCCTCGACCTCTTGGACGAGCTGCTGTTCTTCGGGTCGTACGGAGTGGCAGAGCGGTCGCGGGCGTCGATCGGAGAGAGCAGGAACACCCGTATGAGGTGCGGAGTGCCAAGGTCCGTTTCCCTCTCCCCTCCCAAGGGTTGGCGAAGTATCCGATGCTGGCGACGAGTCGTGGCAATCCGCAGGAAGGGTGGCGTACGGTGATCGAATGGTGGCGATACTGCGGTGTACCCCAGGCGAGGCCAAGTTCCTCGGCAGCCGGAAGCGGCAGGAGCAACTCGATGCCGGCTGGGAGTCAGTCGGAGAACGGGACGAGTGGAAGAGCAGACATGTCGTCCTGGTGGTGACCGGGCAGGAGAGAGGTCGACCGCGAGTCGAATACGTGGGGCAGGCCCGGAGCAGTCGCCCCGCCGGGACCTTCCGGCGTGTGGTAGAGGTGACTCAACTCCATCGAGTCGCGCCTCCGGTCCCGATGGAAGATTTGTCCGATCAACTTCCGCTCCGACACAGGGACGCAGTCGACCGGTCCGGCGTGTTGACGAAGCGGTCCGGCGAAGAGTTGCTGAACGCTCTTACCACGCTCCGGGCGGATCTGGCCGCGGTCATCGCCCAGTTGCAGGAAAGGGTGGGTGGCGTCCGGATCCTCGGCAGAGTGCGGGAGCTGTTCCTGGAGCAGAGAGATGCCACCGGACTGGCCCTTCAACTGGGCGGATTCGACCGAAGCATCATTGAAGAGGCGAAGTTCCCGGAAGAGGGCGGGGATCAAATCCCTGTCCTCGCCACCCTGCCGGGACATCCGGCGCACGAGGACCACCTCGTCGCTCACGATGCGCAACGCTTCTCTGACTGGATCGGAAGTGACGCGGAGCATCTCGCGAAGCGTGTATTCCACAAGGGCGACCAGCAACTGTTCATCGCCAACGTGAACCGCCTGCCGGCTGAGGACACGCTGGGGGTCGACCTGATCTATCACCATGTGAGCCGGGACAGCTTCATCCTTGTTCAGTACAAGAAGATGGCCCAGGTCGGAGCCGGGCGCAGCGAGTGGGGATATCGGCCGGATGGTGATCTTGACGACCAGCTTAAGCGCATGAGGCAGGTAGAAGAGGCGTGTATGCGGCTGGAACAGGATCCGCCGGCCGATTACCGCTTCGTTCACCAGCCATGCTGGATCAAGTTCTGCAAGTCCGAACAAGTGGCGCCCAAGGGAGATGCACTGATCGGCGGGATGTACCTTACGCGCGAACACGTCGAGTGGCTGCGAGGGCGGCCCGGACTGGCCACCGGTCCGAAAGGGGGTGAGCTGTTCGGCTACCACACGGTGCCCCGATATCTCGACAACACGACCTTCACCCAACTCGTGCAGGACGGCTGGATCGGAACCCGCGGCAGGGCCAGTGACATCATCCAGGCCCAGATCAAGGCCAGTCTCGACGGCTCGCGCGCACTGGTCTTCGCTGGCCTCATCGGCGACGACACGACCCAGGCCGAACGTACGCGGGAACGCAGGGGCGGTCTCACGGGCTGAGAGTGTGAGGGGTGGGGTCGACCGTGAACCGGTGGATCCGCCCTCACCACGGCAAGAAGCGGACTTGAGCCGCCGGTCCCGGGGAGAGCGGCGGGGTATCGGCGCGCCGCGGGCTCGGTCAGCGCTCTTCGGTGGCCCGCTCGGTATGGAGAAGGCTGGCCATGTGAGGATGCGGTCACTGCTGGGAAGGTCAGTCGCGGCCGGTGGTAGCCACCAGGAGCCCCAAACTGATCATCGCGAAGCCGCCGGCCCCGCCCACCAGAGACAGGCGGCGTTCGGATCGGGCGAACCATGTGCGGGCGGCCGAGGCCGTCAGGGCCCAGGCCGTGTCTGTGATCAGGCCGATACCGATAGGAACCAACCCCAGAACGAGCATCTGGGCGGGCACCGAACCGGCTCCGTGGTCGACGAACTGCGGAAGCACGGCAGCGAAGAAGACGATGCCCTTGGGGTTGGTGGCGCCCACCACGATGCCATCCACGATTGTACGGAGAACGTCGCGCGGCGACTGCTCGGCCGTACGCACAGGCACCAGTCTCAACTGCTTACGGTGCCGGAATGCCTGCACGCCCAGGAAGAGCAGGTAGGCGGCACCAGCCAGTTTCACAACGGTGAAGGCGGTCGCGGAGCGTTCGACGAGCGAGCCCAGGCCGAGAGCGACGAAGGCCACCAGGAGATAGGAGCCGATCACATTACCCCAAGCGGTTGCCAGAGCTGTGCGCCGGCCATGGGCCAGCGCCCGGCCGACGACGAAGAGCACGCTCGGTCCCGGGATCACAATCACAAGCAGGGACGCCGCTGCGAACGCGAGCATACGCTCAGCGGGCACCATAGTTTCATCCTCCACCACCCGAAGAAGGTAGGCGCCCGACCGGTGCCCCGACCGCCGGGCGCCGTGCCAGAACCTTCGGCACGGGTCCTGTCGGGAAAACGGCCCTTGACGCCGTCCGCACGGACCACTCGCGCGACCAAGGGCCTGACACCGTGAGCGATCCAGCGTCAACCGAAGTACGGCGCTTGCTTCTTCATGGCGAGGTGATGTCGGCAACCATGCTGTTCGATGGAATCCGCACGATGTCCGCCGCCCTCGCCTCCACAGTGCAGTCCGATCGGCCACTCCCGCAGAGCACACTGCCCATCTGAGGCACCGCGGCGTCGAAAACCACGGTGACGTCCGGAGCATCGCACAGGGGGCCGACCCCGCCGCGTTCCATGTCCAGCCTTTGCAGCGCTGCCTCATCGGCGGCTGCCAGCGCCGAGCGCGGAACTCCCAGCACGGACGCCAGTCGACCGTAGCGGATGCGGGCCGGGCCTGGAACGGCTGCCAGCGCAAGGCGATCGGGGCCGACACTGAAGGCCACCGTCTTTAACGACTTCTCGATGTCCTTCTCAGTGAACGCGGTACATGCCCGGATGTCTGCGCCGGTGCGGATCTCAACGTGCCGGTGCACGGTGAAGGGCACCTTCGCCGCGGTGAGGAGTGCGGCAGCAGGTGGGGACGAAGAGTGTGCACTATCCATGAATCTCCTATCGCGACGGTTCAGATCGCTTAGAGCTATTTCAGTCGGTGAGTCTGCGGTGGCATATCAGGGTTGCGGCGATGGCTGTGAACCCGGGCCTCGGTCCACTCGGTGAACCGGCGAAAGGTGGTCACCCCCGACGGCCCGAAGCCCGGTGGCAATTGGTTCCAGGTACATCCCGGCCCTCCGGCACCATCCGCTCGACAAGCGCAGCAGTCATCACCCCAGACTGCCGCAAGATCACACCAACTGAAACAGCCTCTAATTCGTGACGGCCACGTCGTCTGTGCACAGCCGAGTGGGTCAGGTTCAGTGCGGACGAGCAGGGGCGGCTTGATCCGACGATGTTCAGTGCGCTCTTGGCAAGCGGCGGCCCATCGCCGGTGAGACGCCGGCACCGACGGGGTCGCGCTCGATGGGCGAGAAGTCGTAGCGATCCAGGGGGTCGTGCTTGAGGTCAGTGATCGACAGGTTGGTGGAGCGAATCCGCGCGCGTACTGCCTCGCTGGCGAGCTTGATGGCGATGCTGTCTGCGAACGGGGCTCCTCGGTCAGTCACCCAGATGTGGGTGTCGCTGACGCCCAGCAGTCCGTGATCGACAAAGGGGCTGAGTTCGGCACCGAACCGCTCGACGGGGTCGACGCCGTACCTCTTGCGGAACTCCTCGCGATGTACGCCACTGGACCGCAGGGCGAACATGACGGCGCGGCGCATGCGCTCCTCGGCGTTGAGCCGGACACCGCGCCACACCGGCGGGCGTCCGCTCTCGACGGCGTCCATGTAAGAGCCGACTGTGCACTCGTTGTAGTACTGGGTGTGGCCGACGTAACCGAATCCGGAGACGCCGAAGGGCAGGAGATTGATGTCCTCGATGGAGTCGAACTTGCTCTCCTGTTGGCGAGAGTGGTGATGCTGGTCCTGCGCGTAGTAGAACAGCGGGCCGCGGCGGAATCTGATGCTTTTCATGATCGCCTCGGTCGCGAAATGCATGAGCAGCCGGTCCCGGTTACCCGGGAAGATCTCGGGATTCTTCCGGTAGTGCGCGGAGATCGGATCGGCCTGCTTGAACATCAGGGGGAAGATGTTGAATTTTGTCACCCCTGCCGAGACCAGGCTGCGGATGGTCGTGTACCAGTTCTGGAGGTTCTGGTACGGCAGGCCGAAGATGAGATCGACTGAGAGGTTGTCCACCCCACGATCGGACAGCATCCCCAGCAGACGGTGCACGTCCGCCGCGGTGTGGCCGCGGTTGAGCTTGCGTAGGATCTGGTCTTCCATCGACTGGACGCCGAACACCCAGCGGTTCACTCCCGCCTCCGCGATGGCGTCGAGGCGATCCACATAGTCAGGCGCGTCGATGACACTGGGATGGAGCTCGAAGGTCATCTCGGTCATAGGGGTCACCCCGACCGCACTGCGCAGGCTACGGAAAACTTCGCCTATCTGGCCGGCGTTCAGGTACGAGGGCGTGCCACCACCGAAGTAGACGGTGTCCGCGGACGGGTGACCGGCCAGGCTCCCCACCATGGAGAGATCCTCGCGTAACGCGTGAAGGTAGCGTTCGACGCGCTGGTCCTCCGGGAGGATCTCCTTCGCGAAGTGACAGAAAGTGCAGCGCTGCTCGCAGAAGGGGATGTGCAGATACACGTTGCAGGAACTGGTGGCCTGCGGCAGGAAATCCATGGGGTCCACGGCGCCCATGGCCTTGAGCGGAGGATAAGTGCCGATCAGATAGTAGTTCTCGATGGGCTGCAGGATCCCCAGCTCTGTCAACGCGTCCAGCGGGAGACCTGCGAGCGCCGATTGAGCCTCATCGGCTACCTCGCGAAAGCTCGGAAATAGAGAGACTGCGTCCATTCTTCCGCCCCTTGGCTTCGACGTGCGGCCCACGCTACGAGTTCGCCCGGGAAGATGGATGTCCGTCCGGTGGCCCCCTGTGGTTGGGGAGTGTCTGCGCGGTGTCTCTCCGGTGTCTGCATGGCGGCTGAAACCGATCGTCACAGCAAGTGGATGTGCCTACCATGGCCCGCAGTCTCCCGTTGTGTGGCGTCAGGAGCACGTACTGCGGAGAGGAGCGTCGCCTTGAGATTCGGCATCTTGGGGCCTGTCGTCGCCTGGGCAAGTGACGGGACCGAGGTGAAGCTGGGAGGACGGCGGCCACGAACCTTGCTGGCAAGGCTGTTGTTGGATCCGCGTGAGGTCGTGCCAACTCAAGATCTGGTGGAGGCGTTCTACGGCACGGAGCTACCCGACAGCGTCCGTAGCACGCCGAAAACCGCCGCCAAACTGCTACGGCAAGCGCTCGGAGAGCAAAGAGACCTCATTGAGACCTGCCCCGGTGGCTACATGATCTCCGCTGCCCTTGATGACATCGACGCCTACCGCTTCCGTGCGCTGGTCCGTAAGGCCGAGCGGCAGGACGCCCTGGAGAAAACACGGACGCTGTCTGAGGCGCTGAGCCTGTGGCGCGGACCGGCCCTGGCTGGGCTGAACAACGCTGTGTTCCGGTCAGCCGCCTCAGGGTGGGAGGAGATGCGGCTGGTTGCGCTCGAGCGAAAGCTCAGCGCAGATCTGGAACTCGGCAGGCACCATGATCTGGTCGGTGAATTGTACCAGCTCGCCGAGAAGCACCCCAAACGGGAAGCTCTGCGTGGCCTGTTGATGAAGGCGCTGTTCCGATCCGGCCGCACGACTGAGGCATTAGAGGTCTACGCGACCTACCGTAACCAGGTTCGCAGCGAATTCGGCATCGAACCTTCACCGCAGCTCAGCCAACTTCAACTGCGCATTCTTAATATGGACCCGGAGCTACAGGAATCAGCTTCGGACAGGTCGATTGAGTCTGTTGTGGTTGGACCCGCGTTGGTCCCGCCACCCGCTCCCGCCGACCGGTCCCCGGCAAACCTGCCGGCCCGCCCTCATGGGGTGATTGGCCGTGCCGAGCAGCTTGCCCTCATACAGCGCACGCTGACCACGAATCGTGGGTATCTGCCGGTCGCAGTCATCAGCGGACCGGGGGGCTACGGCAAGACCACTCTGGCCATCGAGGCGGCCTATCGCATGAAGGGCCACTTCCCGGACGGCCAGCTCTACGCTCACCTGGCCGGCGCGCAGCCTCAACCGGCGAGCGCGGGGGACGTCCTCGCTCGGTTTCTCACACTTCTAGGCATCTCTGAGATCCCGGCGACGGTCGACGCCAAAGCCGAGGTGTTCCGTGCCGCCATCGCCGGAAGGCAGCTGCTCGTCGTGCTCGACGATGCTGCGACCTCGGCACAAGTGTTGCCGCTGCTTCCCGGGGAGCCGGGCTGCGCGGTGATCGTGACGAGTCGCAATCCGATGCCCGGCATTGGCGGTGAGCACATCATGATGGGCCCGATGAGCCACGACGAGGCAAGCGAGCTGATCAGCAGTCGGGTAGACGTCGACCACCACGGCGGTGCACCCGCCGCGCTCAAGCGATTGATCGAGCTGTGCGGCGGCATGCCCTTGGCATTGGATCTGGCCTGTGCCAGGCTCGTCACCCACCCTCACTGGAACCTGAGTCACCTTGCTGACAGGCTCGCGGACATTGACCAGCGGCTTTCGGTGCTCAACGTCGACGGCCGGGATGTCCGCAAGTGCTTCGAGCTCGGTTATCAGCTCCTCTCTCCGGATGCCCAAACCCTGATGCGGATGATCGGCTATCTCGGCGTTGGGGAGATCAGCGCTTGGACCGCCGCTGCCCTAGCAGACAGCACACTCGGTCATGTCACCTCGCTTCTGGACGAACTTGCCGCGACCCACCTGCTGACTGTCACCGGGACCGTCCCGTACATCCACTGCCGGGTCCATGACCTGGTCTTGGCCTACGCGCGGGAGCGAGCGACGACCGATGGCGATCTGGCCGAGCTGCGCACTGGGCTGAACCGCGCCTTGGGCGCCCGGTTGGCCCTTGCGGACACCGCCTACGTCGCCATGCATGGACCTCATCAGCGCGCTCTGGCCGGCAGCACTGTCCGGTGGACCCCGGCGGACTCCGTGCTGCGGATCGCGGGATCGGCCACCGACTGGTTCACGGCTCGCCTTCCGGAAATCTCCCAGATGGTGCAACGCTCCGCCGAGGTTTGCCTGTACGAAGCCTGCTGGGAACTTGCGGTCGCACCGCAGACAGCCATGGAGGCTGGTGGCTACTTTGATCTTTGGCTCACCACGCACATGAGGGCCCTGTCCGCGGTCCGCTCGGCGGGCATCGAGTACGGCGAGGCCGTACTGCTGCACTCGCTGGGTTATCGCGCGCTCGTCCTCAGAGACCACCTCGAAGCCGAAACCCACCTGCGCCAGTCGGCCGAGATCTTCAGCCGCCTCGGTGACAGCGAAGGCCAAGCCGTTGTCATGATTCTGCTTAGCGACGCATGCCGTCTGCGAGGCGATCTGACTGCTGCCCAGGCAGCCTGCGAGGAGGGTTTCGCCCTGCGGCCGACCAACAAGCGGGCCCGCGCCGGCCTGTGGCTGAATCTAGGGCGGGCACAAACCCATGGTGGCGAGCTCGCGCGGGCCACTGAGTCGCTGCGCCAGTCACTCGACCTCTTCGAGCAGAGTGACGATCTCCGGGGACAAGCCGAGGCCCACTGCGATCTCGCGCGGATCTACGTCCGCGAAGCCAACCTGGCTGCTGCCGCCGCCGCGTTCAGCTCAGCCTTCCAGAGGGCTCAAGCCGTCGGCGACACTCTCGGTATGGCATACATCCTGACCGACCTGGGTGAAGCCCACGCCCAGCTAGACAGCGCGGAGAACGCCTATCCTCTACTGCTCGAGGCGGAAGAGCTCGCCCAGCAGGCCAACAACATGTATGTCCGACGGCGAGCGAGGCAAGCCCTCGCGAAGCTGGCTCATCCGATGGCACCGCCAGCGAGTCCAACTCACCCGGACGGTTCAGCGCTTCTGCGCGGCGGTAGGCCAGCAGGGCACTGAATGCTGAGCCAGCGCCGATGTCGGCTGACGCTACGGCACTGGTGGCGATGGGTAAAACAAGTCCGGCTGCTGAGGCGACGGTACGCGGATGGTACGCGGCGCTGTTGCTGCGTGGTTTGCTGGGAACAACTTCGCCAAATCGTGCGCTAAGGGGTATCGGCGCTGGTCAACGAGACCATTGAACGGCTGGTGCCGCTGTGCTGTGCTGTCTTCGAGCGGGGAGGCAATCAGATTTAACTGCAGCCACTTCGGTGGATCCGGCCAGGGGCGCGCACAGTGACCAGCTAGGTCCTGGGCAGGCTGGCCGTGGCACGGTGTGGAGGCATGCTGCCGTCGTTCTTCGGTCGGCGGTGGTTTGGAAGGGGCGCACGAACAGGTGCGGGAAGCTCTGCACGTTGAGTGGTGTCAGTCCGGAGGGGTGCAGGCAGCGGCCGGGACCTTGTGACGCTCAAGTCCCTGACATACGCGGCGGAATGAAAGGGAGGGCGTCGCGGAATCGACGCGTGGACGAGTCAGGAAGTCATCAGGAGAGCCCGTCGGGACGTTGAGGGAGTGGTAGGCCCGCAGGCCCGCAGCGAGGTGGAGGCAGCGTGTCTCGGTGCCCGCGGTGCCGGGGCGGGCACGGCGGAGACCGATCCTGGCGGGGCCCTTCACACCTGCGGTGGTGCGGGGAGATAGGGCCACCGCCGTAGCCGCAGTCGCCGTGTTAGTGAGACACCGTTAGCCTCACAGTCGGCGGGAGCTGGAGGCCGCCGTGGTACGGCTGACTTGTCCAGCCACGTCCGCTCAGGACCGGCCTCAACTCTTCTCCGTACAAGCGTTACCTTCCTGGCCGTGTTCACCGCACATTCACACGGCCGGGGAGGTCAGGGAGGACCTGGTCGGTGAGATCGGCAGGCCCAGCAATGCCGACCGAACAGCACAGGCCCTCAACAGGCCGCCACGGCACCGACCGCCTTGGGCCGCCAGGCGTCATTCAGCAGTCGGGGCGGGCATCCGTATGACCATCCCCCTCCGCGGTACTCGAAGGCGCGGATCCGGGTAGGTGATTGCCCTATGTGCTTTCACTGGCCGTGCGCCTGCTATCGAGGAGCAGCTGCTCGACGCCTGCTTCTACGAACTCGACTTCCGACTGGGTGACGGCTCTTGCCGGGCTGCTAGGGCGTAACTCCTCGGGGCCTCCACGACATGACTTCGGGACAGCCGTCAAGCAACAGGAGGGCTCGAGGCCGTTCGTGCAACGGCCGATGAAGGGCTGCTGGTGAGGCGGGTCCGCAGGCTGTCTGTCAATGCCGGTCACGATTGGGCGAGAAGTCGACTCTGCGTCAGCCCGTCCAGGCCAGGTTGAGCGCCGGTTCGGACGAAGTCACCCGGCTGTGGTCGGGTCATGCCGTTGCGCCGGGATCGATAGGACGGTTGCGCAGTGCCGTCCCGGACGGAGGTCTGACTCTTGAGATCTTTGACCGAAGTGTCCAGTCACAGGCTTGTCGACTGTTGTTGCGGGATGGTGTCTGCTGTCACCGAGCCACAGGGCGTGTCCCTATAGGGGCCTTGCCGAGTTTCAGGCGCCATCACGGTTCAGACCGCCCGAGCAGGCCGGTGCCATCCACCCAGCATGTCACCACGCAGGAGGCGAACCACCATGACGACCAGACAGCACAGCACTTCCCCCAGTACGGATCCTTCCGTTCGGCGTGAGGTCGTGCTGGGTGTTGACACGCACGGCGAGGTTCACGTCGCCGCCGTGGTGTCCCCGCTGGGGAAGGTCCTGGGCACCGAGTCCTTTCCGGCGACGGTAGCCGGCTACCGGCAGCTGCTCGTGTGGGCCCGTGAACGGGGGACGGTGGGCCGGGCCGGTGTGGAGGGCACCGGCACCTTCGGCGCGGGCCTGTCCCGCTACCTGCTGGCGCAGCAGGTCCAGGTGTACGAGGTGAATCGGCCCGACCGCGCGGCCCGCCGGCTGCTGGGGAAGTCGGACCCGCTCGACGCGCAGGCCGCCGCTCGAGCCGTGCTCAGCGGCCGCGCCCGGGCCCGGGCCAAGTCCGGCGACGGTCCGGTCCACAGCGCCCGGATGTTCAAACTCGCCAAGGACTCCGCGGTCAAGGCCCGTACCCAGGCGATCAACCAGCTCAAGGCGGTCCTGGTCATCGCCGACCCCGCCCTGCGGGAACAGCTGTCCAGCCTGGGCAACCGCGAGCTGATCCGCACCTGCGCGCGCCTCGCCCCACACGCGGTGGGGGAGACGAGGACGCGGTGGCCCAGGCCACCCATCTGAAGTTGCGCATGCTCGCCGAGCGCATCGAGCAGATCGACGAGCTGAACCAGCGCCTGACCCGGCTCGTCGAACGCCACGCCCCACAACTGCTCGAACCGGTGGGCATCGGCCCGGACAGCGCCGTCACTCTCCTGATCACCATGGGAGACAACCCCGACCGGCTGAACACCGAGGCGTCCTTTGCTGCCCTTTGCGGAGTCAGCCCCATCGAGTACTCCTCGGGCCGGCGGCGCACGCGTCGGCTCAACTACGGCGGCGACCGTCAGGCGAACGCGGCCTTGCACCGCATCGTCTTCACCCGCCTGCGCCACGACCCGCGCACCCAGGCGTACTACGAACGCCGCACCCAGGAGGGCAAGACCCGACGTGAGATCATCCGATGCCTCAAGCGATACGCAGCCCGCGAGGTCTTTAACCTGGTCAGACCGGTATCTAGCACCCCCGCGTTATAGGGGCGTCCGTGAGACGTGAGAGCGTCTGGGGCGTGAGTGAGACACCGTCGAACACCCTGCAATACCGCTTTGACGGGCCGGAAGACGCCCCGGTCCTGGTTCTGGGGCCGGCCCTCGGTACGACATGGCACATGTGGGACCGCCAAATACCCCGCCTCGTCCGGAATCGGCGCGTCCTGCGGTACGACCTCCCCGGTCACGGCGGCGCCCCCGCCAACCCCGCCGACACCGTCGCCGAGCTCGCCAACCGGCTGCTCGCCACCCTCGACGAGCTGGGCATCGAGCGCTGGGACTACGCCGGCTGCTCCCTCGGCGGGGCGATCGGGGTGGAACTCGCCCTGCTCCGCCCCGAGCGCGTCGCCTCGCTGGCGCTGGTCGCCACGGCCGCCCGGCACGGCGGCGCGGACGAGTACCGGCAGCGGGCCGCGACCGTACGGGCCGGCGGGCTCGACCCCGTGGCCCGGGCCGTCACCGACCGTTGGTTCACCCCCACCTTTGCCGCCGCACAGCCCGCGATCGTCGACTGGTCCGTGCAGATGGTGCGCAGCACCGACCCGGGCTGCTACGCCGCCTCCTGCGAGGCGCTCGCCGCCTTCGACGCCCGCGCCGAGCTGGGCCGGATCGCCGTTCCGACGCTCGTGCTCGTGGGCGCGGAGGACCGGGTGACGCCCCCGGCCGACGCGCGGGAACTGGTCGCGGGCATCCGGGACGCCGGATTCGCGCTGGTCCCGGGGGCGGCGCATCTGACGCCCGTCGAACAGCCGGCGGCGGTCACGGACCTGCTGGCGCGCCACCTCGACGACACGGCCGCCGCGGCGCTGGCCGACCTCGCCACCCGCCGTACGGACCGACTGCCCGCCCTGCTCGGGGCCGTGGTCGCCGTACTGCTCGCGCGGGCCGCGCTCACCGTCCGCCAGCGGACCGCGGCGGCCGACGCCGGCGCCGAGATCCGGGTCCGGCTGCGCGACGAACTCCTCGCCCACCTCGGCCGCCTGGGCCCCGCCCACCGCGCCGGCCGGCACACCGGCGCGCGCTCGGGGGCCGTCCGCGCCACCGTCGTCGACGGCGTGGAGGGCGTGAACGCCTATCTGTCGCGCTATCTGCCACAGCTCGCCGTGGTGTGCGCCCTCACCCCCGCCCTGCTGCTGGCCGTCGCCTTCCTCGACCCGCTCGCCGCGCTCGCGCTGACCGCCGCCACGGCCCTCGCGCTGGCCGCCCCCCGGCTCTGGGACCGGGCCCTGGCCGGGCGGGGCGCGGAGCACTGGGACAGCTACGAGCACCTCGCCGCCGACTATCTGGAGGCGCTCCAGCACATGCCGGCCCTGCGCGCGGCCGGGGCCGTGCCGCGGCGGCGCGCCCTCCTCGAACGCCGCTCGGCCGCCCTCCACCGCGCCACCGTCGCCAAGCTCCGCGTCTCCCTCGTCGACACCGCGCTCACCGACCTCGCCATCCAGGCGGGCACGGCCGCGGCCGTCCTGCTCGCCTGCGCGTCCGCCGCGACGGGCGGCGCCGGCGCGCCGCGCACCTATCTGCTGCTGATGCTCGCCTCCGAGTGCTTCCGTCCCCTGCGCGACCTCTCCCGCGAGTGGCACGCGGGCTATCTGGGCGTCTCCGCGGCCGAGGGCATCGCCGCCCTGCGCGCCGCCGAACCCGCCGTGGCCGACACGGGCCGCCACCCGGCCCGCCCGGCCGAACGGCCGCTCCCCGCACCCGAGATCGTGTTCGACGCGGTCCACTTCCGCCACTCGGGCGCCGGGCGGCCCGCCCTGCGCGGGGTGAGCCTCGTCTGCCCGGCCGGCCGCACCACCGCGATCGTCGGCCCCTCCGGCGCCGGCAAGTCCACCCTCCTCGCCCTCCTCCAGCGGCACCGCGACCCCGACGCGGGAACCGTACGGATCGCCGGCCGGGACGTGCGCGACCTCCCCCTGGAGGACCTGCGGCGCGGCATCGCGGTCGTCTCCCAGGAGACGTTCCTCTTCCACGCCACCGTCGCCGACAACCTGCGGCTCGCCCGGCCCGGGGCGACGGCCGACCAGCTCGTCGCCGCCTGCCGCGCCGCGGGCGTCCACGACGAGATCACGGCCCTGCCCCTGGGGTACGAGACGGTGCTCGGCGAGCGCGGCGCGACCCTCTCCGGCGGTCAGCGCCAACGGCTTGCCCTGGCCCGGGCGCTGCTCTCGGACGCGCGGGTGCTCGTCCTGGACGAGGCGACCAGCGCGGTCGACGAGCGGGGGGAAGCCCTCATCACCCGCTCCCTGCGGGAGGCGACCCGCGGCCGCACCTGTCTGGTGGTGGCCCACCGGCTGGCCGCCGTACGGGACGCCGACCGCATCGCCGTTCTGGACGCCGGGCGGATCGAAGCGGTCGGCGACCACGACTCCCTGACGGCGGCGGGCGGCACGTACGCCCGGCTGGTCACCGCCGATCTCCCCGCCTGAACGGCCTGTCGCGCCCTCCGGCAGAACTGCCGCACCCTCCCGCCGCCCCGGGCGCGACCCGCCGGCCCCGCC
>NZ_JBPQTV010000018.1:0-41703 GCF_051386515.1 Streptomyces sp. URMC 123
CCTCGGTTCCGTCGCTCCGGTCGGCCCCACCGACCCCGTCGGCCCCGTCGGCCCTGCAGACCCCGCCGTCCCCGTGGGTTCCACCGGGCCCCGGGGCCGGCGGGCCCGCGCCTCCAGGATCAGCGCCGCCGTCAGCAGGCCACCGCCCAGCAGCGCGCACCCCCACGGCAGGTACACCGTCACCAGCAGCACCAGCCGGCGCTGGGACGTGACCAGGTCCACCGCGTGGTCCACGTAGTCGTCGCGCATCTTCACATGCCCCGCGAAGGCCGTGACGCGGTCGCGGTCCCCCAGCAGCGTGCCGCCCCGCAGCTCCTCCTTGTGGATCTCCTCGCCGTACACGGGCGCCCCGGTGACCGGTTCCACCCAGAACATCCGCTGGGTGGTGTACCAGCGCGTGGTGCCGGCGCGCTCGACCGTCTCGGGGGTGATGCCGTCGACGGGCATCTTCCGGGGCAGCTTCACCCGCGTCCAGGGGATGGTCTGCTCGAAGTAGTAGACCTCCAGGCCGCGGAAGGTGCGGGTGCCCTTGTAGTGGATGGGCGCGGCGGTACGCGTCTGGGCGTCGAAGTAGGAGTACGCGCGCTTCTCCGTGCGGAACGGCCACTTGTACTCGATGCCCTCCCGCCGTACGGGGTCGCCGTCCACGTGCTCGCCGTCGGCGTGCACCGGGGCCTGGCTGTGGGCGTCGAAGATGTAGCGCTCCGGGATCTGGGAGATCATCTTTCCGTCGGGGCCGACGATGTGGGACAGCGTGTCCCAGACGACGACGTCCCGGTCCGCCGTGCGTTCGATCCGCTCCGACGCCTCGACGTTCCCCTTCAGGGTCTGCACGATGCTGACCTTCGGGACGGTCCGCGGTCGCATGGTGCCGTAGTCGAGCAGGGTGGCGTCCCGGGCCTCCAGGACGGCCACCTGGTACTCGCCGGGCGGCACCTTGACCAGCCGGGGGAACGCGTACCAGCGCAGCAGGGGCGCGAGCGCGCCGAGGAACACGGCGAGGGCGAGCAGGACGAGGCTCGCGGTGCGGCGCATGCCGCCCCCTCACGGGTGGTCGGGAACGGTGGTCAGCAGCGGCTTCGGTGAGGTCGTGCCGCTGGGGGCGCCGATCGCCGTGAGGGTGAGGACCAGGGCGAGGGCCGCGATCAGCCCGATGGCCGCCGCCGTCAGTGCGCGCATGGAGGGACTCCCCCGCGAAGGCTGGACGCTGAAAGCTGAGAGCTGATACGTCGTCAGTTCCGGGGCACCGTAGCAATGGGTGGCGCGGAAGAGAACAGCGCGTACGACACCGCCCCGCCCGGGGTCCGGGCGGGGCGGTGTGTCGTACGCGGGCCGCGGCGCGCGGCGCGGTCGGGACCGGCCCTACGAGGCGGCCGGCTTCTCGGTCGCGGGCGCCGCCACGGTCAGCTCGACGGTCACCGTCACGCCGTCGGCGGTGGTCAGGCGCAGCGTGAACGTCCCGGTGTGCTGGTCGGCGGCCATCGCCGGCAGCGTGACCTGTCCGTTCGCGTCGGTCGTGAGGCCGTCCAGGGTGCGGACCGGCTTGCCGTCGGCGCCCTTGAAGTAGGGGCCGCGGTCGTTCTCGACCGGCTTCTTCGGGTCGGCGGTGATCATCGTCGCGGTGAGCCGCACCCCGGCGACGGCCTTGCCGCCGTGCGTGGCCCGGATCGTCACCGGGTGGGCGAAGTCGGTGCCGGGCGCGGCGCGCAGCGCCTCCTCGCCGACGCGGGCGAGCTTGTCGGCGGCGGGGCGGGCCGCGACCGTCGCGCGGAAGTCGACGAAGGGCAGCTTGCGGCCGTCGATGGTGGCCCGCACGGTGAAGGTGCCCGCCTGCTCGCCGGCGAGCAGCTTGGGGGCGGTGGCGATGCCGTCGGCGCCCGTGACGACGGTGGCCCGGGGCTTGCCGTCGGCGAACCGGGCGCCGGTCAGCCCGATGATCTCGTACTGGACCGTGACCCCGGCGACCGGCTTGCCCGCAGCCTTGGCCTGGACGCGGAACGGGTCGGCGAAGGTCTCGCCGGCGGTGGCCGTCATGTCGCCGGCGCTCAGGCGCTCCAGGCCGGTAAGGGGGGTGGGCGTGGGGGTGTCGGTGCCCGGCTGCGGCGGCTTGGACGGAGTGGGCTCGTTGGGCCGCGGCGGGGCCGGCTTGTCCGAGGGCTTGTCCGACGGCTTGTCCGACGGCCTGTCCGCGGGCTTGCCCGACGGCTTGTCGGTGGTGCCCGGGGTGCCGGGGGTGGTCGAGGGGCCGGTGGTGGGCCGGTTGCCGATCGCCCCGGGGTTCAGGGGGCCGAGGCGGTCCTTGCCGCCGCCGGCGGACGCGCCGGGCCACGGGCTCCGGCCGCCGGAGCGCTCGCGGTCGGTGGGCAGGACGCCCTTGCCGTCCGGCACCTGGTGGGTGCCGCGCTGGTAGAACTCCATCCAGCTCAGGACCGTCCGCACATAGTCCATCGAGGGGTTGTAGCCCAGGATGGCCTTCTTGAGGTGGACCGCGTTGGACAGGTCGCGGCCGCCGGAGCAGAGGAAGCGCCCGGCGGCGAGGGCCGCGTCGTAGATGTTGTTGGGGTCCTTGCGGCCGTCGCCGTTGCCGTCGGAGCCCCAGGTGGCCCAGGTGCTGGGGATGAACTGCATGGGGCCGACCGCGCGGTCGTGGGTGGTGTCGCCGTCGTAGGCGCCGCCGTCCGTGTCGGAGATGTTGGCGAAGCCCTGGCCGTTGAGCTGGGGGCCGCGGATGGGCTGGAGGGTGGTGCCCGCGGCGTCGACCCGGCCGCCGCGCGCCTGGCCGGACTCCACCTTGCCGATGGCGGCGAGGAGCTGCCAGGGCAGGTTGCAGCCGGGGTTGGCGCGCCTGACCTCCGCCTCGGCCCGCTTGTACGCGTCGAGGACGGTCGCGGGTATGCCGGACTCGGCCGCGCCGCTGCCGCCGTCGGGCGAAGTGCCGGGCTTCACGGGGGTGTTCAGGGGCGGCAGATCGGTGTGGTACGACGATCCGCCGTCGATGGGGGTGTCGGAGGACGGGGCCGCGGCGCCGGCCTCCTCGCGGTCCGACACCAACAGCTCGGGCGACTGGGACGCGGTGAGCGCCGCCATCGCGACCGCCGCCACCGCCGTCGTGGCCGCGCCCCTGCGCAGCCGTCGGCCGAATTGTGCTGCCATACCTGTCCTCCCCTGGCTCCCCGCCCATCGCGCGAGGACCCGAACCCCGAACGGCGGGGGCGGCGCCCGGCCCTGCCGGGGCCACCCCGTGTGGTGTGTTGTCACCGGGCACGACGGCCCCACGGTCAACCGCACGACAACTCAGGTGACACTACGACAACTTTCAGCGCCGTGACACTGCCCGATGTCCGATTTTCACCACTTCGCTACGTCCTGGTTGTGTAAAGGTCTGACTTCGTGCCGTTTGGTCACCGACGGCCATACTGGTTCCGGCCGATCACCGGTCGATCTCCGGCCGGTGCCCGACTGGCGCCCGGTCGGTGCCCGGCCGGTCACCAGGGCGCGCCCGCCCCCGAGCGAAGGGTCCCCATGCCGTTCACACTGAGCCATGCCGCGGCGGTGCTGCCGGCCGTACGGCGCGAGGGCGTGGCCCGTGGACCGCTGCTCGCCTCGGCGCTGGTGGCCGGGTCGTTCGCGCCCGACATGACGTACTTCGCGGACAGCGCGGTGCCCGGCGGCATGGCGTTCGGCGAGGTGACCCACGGCCCGGTCGGGGTGCTGACCGTGGACGTACTGATCGCCGCGGCGCTGGTGGCCGGCTGGCTGCTGGTACGGGAGCCGCTGCTGGCGCTGGTGCCGCGCGCCTGGCGGGGCCGGGCGTACGGGCTGGCGCGGGGCGCCGCGTGGCGCGGCCGGCCGCCGCTGCGGCTGGCCCTGGCGTTCTGGGTGTCGGCGGTGCTGGGGGCCGTCACTCATGTGGGCTGGGACGCCTTCACCCACCCCGGGCGCTGGGGCACCCGGCTGCTGCCGGTGCTCGGCGAGCCGGTGGCGGGCATGCCCCTCTACTCGTGGGTGCAGTACGGCAGTTCGGCGCTGGCGCTGGTGGCGATCGCCGCGTTCGTGGGCTCGGCGCTGCGGCGGCTGCCGGACCGGCCGGTGCCGGGCGCCGTGCCCGTCCTGTCGCGCGGCGGCCGGGCGGCGGTTCTGCTGCTGCTCGCGCTGGCGACGCTCGGGGGCGTGGCGCACCGCTGTGCGCGGCTGCGCGAGGTGCTGGGCGACACCATGGTGCTGACGGCGACGGACTACGTGCCCACCGCGCTGTTCGGCGCGGGCGCGGGGCTGCTGCCCGCGCTGGCGCTCTACGCGGTGGCGGCGCGGGTGTGGCACGGCCGCGCCCGGCGGCGGGGTGCCGGTCCGGGCCCGGGGCGGCCGGGCGGGCCGGCGGGCGGCCGCCGCGGCGAGCCGGAGCGGGGCCCGTCGGGCGGGCCCCGGCCGTTCGACCCGTCAGTGCGCCGCTGACTCCCAGTCCGCGCCGACGCCGACCGACACATCCAGCGGCGCCCGCAGCTCGACCGCGCCGGTCATCTCGCGGCGCACCAGCTCCTCCACCGGCTCCCGCTCCCCCGGGGCGATCTCCAGCACGATTTCGTCGTGGACCTGGAGCAGCAGCCGGGAGGTGAGCTTCTCGGCGTGCAGCGCCTCGTCCACCCGCAGCATCGCGATCTTGACGATGTCGGCCGCGGTGCCCTGGATGGGGGCGTTGAGCGCCATGCGCTCGGCCATCTCCCGGCGCTGGCGGTTGTCGCTGTTGAGGTCGGGCAGATAGCGCCGGCGGCCGAGAATGGTCTCGGTGTAGCCGGTGGCCCGGGCCTCCTCGACGACCCGGCGCAGATAGTCGCGGACCCCGCCGAAGCGCTCGAAGTAGGTGTCCATCAGCTTGCCGGCCTCGCCGGAGGTGATGCCGAGCTGCTGGGAGAGGCCGAACGCGGACAGCCCGTACGCGAGGCCGTACGACATGGCCTTGATCTTGCGGCGCATCTCGGCGTCGACATCGGCCTTGGCGACGGAGAAGACCTGGGAGGCGACGGTGGTGTGCAGGTCCTCGCCGGAGGTGAAGGCCTCGATCAGCCCCTCGTCCTCCGAGAGGTGGGCCATCACGCGCAGTTCGATCTGGCTGTAGTCGGCCGTCATCAGCGACTCGTACCCCTCGCCGACGACGAAGCCGCGGCGGATGGCGCGGCCCTCGTCCGTGCGGACGGGGATGTTCTGGAGGTTCGGGTCGGTGGAGGAGAGCCGGCCGGTGGCGGCCACCGTCTGGTTGAAGGTGGTGTGGATGCGGCCGCCGGGCGAGACGGTCTTGATCAGGCCCTCGACGGTGGACCGCAGCCGGGCCTGCTCGCGGTGGCGCAGCATGATCACGGGGAGTTCGTGCTCGGTCTGGCCGGCCAGCCAGGCGAGGGCGTCGGCGTCCGTGGTGAAGCCGGTCTTGGTCTTCTTGGTCCGGGGCAGGCCCAGCTCGCCGAAGAGCACTTCCTGGAGCTGCTTGGGCGAGCCGAGGTTGAACTCGTGGCCCACGGAGGCGTGGGCCTCCTTGACGGCCTGCTGGACGGCGCCGGCGAACTGCTGCTCCATGCGGTCCAGCCACTCGCGGTCGGCGGCGATGCCGGAGCGCTCCATCCGGGCCAGCACCGCGGAGGTGGGCAGTTCCACATCGCGCATCAGATCGGCGGCGCCGACCTCCTTCAGCCGCTCGCCGAAGGCCTCGCCCAGGTCGAGGACGGCCCGGGCCTGGGTCATCAGGGCGTCCTTCTCGGCCTGTTCGTCGGCGCCGAAGGCGAGCTGCCCGGAGTCCGCGGCGGCGGCCGGGGCCAGCTCGCGGCCGAGGTACTCCTCGGTCAGGGCGTCGAGGGCGAAGGAGCGGCGGCCGGGCTTGACCAGATAGGCGGCGAGGGCGGTGTCCATGGTGACGCCCTCGATCACCCAGCCGTGCTCGGCGAACACCCGCATGGCGCCCTTGGCGTCGTGCAGCACCTTGGGCCGGTCGGGGTCGGCGCTCCAGGCGGCGAACGCCCGCTCGTCCGCCTCGTCGAGCTCCGCGGGGTCGAACCAGGCGGCGGCGCCCCCGGCCGCGGCGAGCGCGACCTCGCTGACGCTGCCGGTGCCCAGCGCCCAGGTGTCGAGCGTGGCCATGCCGAGCGGCCCGGAGCCGTGCTCGGCCAGCCAGCCGGCGAGCTCACCGGCGGCGAGGACCTGCCCCTCCAGCTCCACGCCCGGGGCGAGGGGCTCCTCCTCGACGACCGCGCCGGGGTCGGCGGCGAGCAGCCGGTCCCGGAAGTTCTGGTGGCGGAACTCCAGCGCGTCCAGCACCACGGAGAGGGCGGCGCGGTCGTACGGCTCGCGCCTGAGGCCCTCGGGGCCGACCGGCAGCTCGACGTCCCGGACCAGCTCGGTGAGCTGCCGGTTGAGCTTCACGGACTCCAGGTGGTCGCGGAGCTTCTCGCCGACCTTGCCCTTGACCTCGTCGGCCCGCTCGACGAGCTGCTGGAAGGACCCGAACTGGTTGATCCACTTGGCGGCCGTCTTCTCGCCGACGCCGGGGATGCCCGGGAGGTTGTCGGACGGGTCGCCGCGCAGGGCGGCGAAGTCCGGGTACTGCTGGGGGCTCAGGCCGTACTTCTCCTGGACCTTCTCCGGGGTGAAGCGGGTGAGCTCGGAGACGCCCTTGGTGGGGTAGAGGACCGTGACGTGGTCGCTGACGAGCTGGAAGGAGTCGCGGTCGCCCGTGACGATCAGCACGTCGAAGCCGGCGGCCTCGGCCTGGGTGGCGAGCGTGGCGATGATGTCGTCCGCCTCGTAGCCCTCGACGGCGAAGCGGGTGACCTTCATGGTGTCCAGCAGCTCGCCGATCAGCTCGACCTGGCCCTTGAACTCGTCCGGGGACTTGGAGCGGTTCGCCTTGTACTCCGTGAACCGCTCGGAGCGCCAGGTCTTGCGGGAGACGTCGAAGGCGACCGCGAGATGCGTGGGCCGCTCGTCGCGCAGCGTGTTGGCCAGCATCGAGGCGAAGCCGTAGATGGCGTTGGTCGTCTGCCCGGTGGAGGTGCTGAAGTTCTCCGCGGGCAGCGCGAAGAATGCGCGGTATGCCAGGGAATGTCCGTCGAGCAGGAGCAGCCGGGGGCGCTCCCCGGTGCTCGGCGCGGGCGTCGGTGCTGCCGTCTTCTTCGATGCTGTCTGTGCCACGCCTCGATCCTGCCACGCCCCACTGACACTCGGGTGCCGCCGCCGTCGCGCGGCGGGGCGCGGGACCCCCGCCCGGGACCCCCGCGCCGGCCCTCCGCGGGCGTCGGCGGCGGTGCCCGCGCTGTCGTACCCCCGTGGGAGGATCGTCACAGTCGCCGGAGGAGTCCGCACCGGAGGAGTCCGCGGCGGCGTTCCCCGAGGCACCCGAGCCCGAAGGAGTCGGCGCCATGGCAGGCAAGCCGCCCGTTGGTGATCCCGTCCAGGACGCGCCGGAGGTCGCCGCGCCGCCCCGGGCGGCCGCCGGACTGCCCGGGGTCGCCCACTCCCTGCGCGTGGCCCACAGCCAGATGGGCGTCCGGCGCACCGCGCTCACGCTGCTCAGGGTGAACCAGAAGGACGGCTTCGACTGCCCCGGCTGCGCCTGGCCGGAGCCGGAGAAGCGGCACACGGCGGAGTTCTGCGAGAACGGGGTGAAGGCCGTCGCCGAGGAGGCGACGCTGCGCCGGGTCACGCCGGACTTCTTCGCCGCCCACCCCGTCTCCGAGCTCGCCACCCGCAGCGGGTACTGGCTGGGCCAGCAGGGCCGGCTCACCCACCCCATGTATCTCGCCGAGGGCTCCGACCACTACGAGCCGCTCCCCTGGGACCGCGCCTTCGACATCGTCGCCGAGGAGCTGCGGGCGCTGGGCTCGCCCGACGAGGCCGTCTTCTACACCTCCGGCCGCACCAGCAACGAGGCCGCGTTCCTCTACCAGCTCTTCGCCCGCGAGTTCGGCACCAACAACCTGCCCGACTGCTCCAACATGTGCCACGAGTCCTCCGGCTCGGCGCTCACCGAGACCCTCGGCGTCGGCAAGGGCAGCGTGCTGCTGGACGATCTCCACCAGGCGGATCTGATCATCGTGGCCGGGCAGAATCCGGGCACCAACCATCCGCGGATGCTCTCGGCCCTGGAGCGGGCCAAGGCGAACGGGACGCGGATCATCTCGGTCAACCCGCTGCCCGAGGCGGGCCTGGAGCGGTTCAAGAACCCGCAGACCGCCCGCGGCCTGGCCGGCGGCGGCACCCCGCTGACCGATCTGTTCCTGCAGATCCGCATCGGCGGGGACCAGGCCCTGTTCCGCGCCCTGGGCCGGCTGATCCTGGAGACCGAGGGCGCCCTCGACGAGGAGTTCATCGCCCGCCACACCCATGGCTTCGAGGAGTACGCCGCCGCGGCCCGCGCCGCCGACTGGGACGAGACCCTGCGGGCCACCGGCCTGTCCCGGGGCGAGATCGACCGGGCGCTGGCGATGGTGCTGGGCGCGCGGCGGATCGTCGTCTGCTGGGCGATGGGGCTGACCCAGCACAAGCACTCGGTGCCCACGATCAGGGAGGTCGTCAACTTCCTGCTGCTGCGCGGCAACATCGGCCGCACCGGCGCGGGGGTGTGCCCGGTGCGCGGGCACAGCAATGTGCAGGGCGACCGCACCATGGGCATCTTCGAGCGGCCGGCCCCCGCCTTCCTGGACGCTCTGGAGAAGGAGTTCGGCTTCGCGCCGCCGCGCGAGCACGGCCTCGACACCGTACGGGCCATTCGCGCGCTGCGGGACGGGGACGCGAAGGTGTTCTTCGCGATGGGCGGGAACTTCGTCGCCGCCTCGCCCGACACCGAGGTCACCGAGGCCGCCATGCGCCGGGCGCGGCTGACGGTCCACGTCTCCACCAAGCTCAACCGCTCCCATGTCGTCACCGGCGCCCGGGCGCTGATCCTGCCGACGCTGGGCCGCACCGAGCGCGATGTGCAGGCGAGCGGGGAGCAGTTCGTCACGGTCGAGGACTCGATGGGCATGGTGCACGCCTCGCGCGGGCGGCTGGCGCCCGCCGGCGAGCGGCTGCTGTCGGAGCCGGCGATCGTGTGCCGGCTGGCGCGCCGCGTCCTCGGGGAGGCGAGCCGCACGCCCTGGGAGGAGTTCGAGCGGGACTACTCCCGCATCCGGGACCGGATCTCGCGGGTGGTGCCCGGCTTCGAGGACTTCGAGGCCCGGGTCCGCCGCCCCGGCGGGTTCGCGCTGCCGCACGCCCCGCGCGACGAGCGGCGCTTCCCCACCGCCACCGGCAAGGCCAACTTCACGGCGGCCCCGGTGGAGTTCCCGGTGGTCCCCGAGGGGCGGCTGCTGCTGCAGACGCTGCGCTCGCACGACCAGTACAACACCACGATCTACGGGCTCGACGACCGCTATCGGGGCATCAGGGGCGGCCGGCGGGTGGTGCTCGTCCACCCCGAGGACGCGCGGGCGCTCTCGCTCGCCGACGGCTCGTACGCGGATCTGGTCAGCGAGTGGACCGACGGCAGCGAGCGGCGCGCGCCCGGCTTCCGGGTGGTCCACTACCCCACGGCCCGGGGCTGCGCGGCGGCCTACTACCCCGAGACCAATGTGCTCGTGCCGCTCGACGCCACCGCCGACACCAGCAACACCCCCACCAGCAAGTCGCTGGTGGTGCGCCTGGAGCCGACGGACGCCGGCACGGCGGGCACCGGCACGGCGAGCACCGACAGCGGGAACGGCGCCGGCCCCGGCACCCGAGGCGGCGGGTCCGGAGGGCCCGGAGGCGACGGGTCCGACCGGCCGGCGGCCCCACCGGTCTGATAAGACGGTGCATGGCACACAGGTTGACGGCACAACGACGATCGGAGCCCGCGTCCATGGGTGAGCAGCGCAGCACCGTGTTCCCGCAGGAGGTCCTCGACCAGTACGCCGGGCTCGGCATCGATCTGGTCGAGCTGTTCTCGGCCGGGCACCTCGGGCACCGCATGGGCATCGAGATCGTCGAGGCCGCCCCGGACCGGGTCGTGGGCACGCTGCCCGTGGAGGGCAACACCCAGCCGTACGGGCTGCTGCACGGCGGTGCCTCGGCCGCGCTGGCGGAGACGCTCGGCTCGGTCGGCGCGATGCTGCACGGCGGCCCCGGCAAGCTGGCCGTGGGCGTCGACCTCAACTGCACGCACCACCGCGGGGTGCGCTCCGGCGTGGTGACCGGTGTGGCCACGCCGGTCCACCGGGGCCGCTCCACCGCGACCTACGAGATCATGATCACCGATGAGCAGGACAAGCGGGTGTGCACCGCCCGACTGACCTGTCTGCTGCGCGAGGCCCCGGACCCCCGGTCCCAGGTGGACGAGGTGACGGCCGCCCACCCGGCGCGCTGACCCGCACCCCGAAGCTTCGCCACGACCGCCCCCCGGCGTCGTACACACCGGCCCCACGGCCGCCGTACGACGGCGGGGGGCGGTTCTCATGCGGTCACCCTGCGTGAACACCCGTGGCGGGCGGGCGCGGCGCCCCGCCGCCGCCACCTGCCGTGTTCACCGAACGCCCGGGCACCTCTGTGGCCCACGCCACGCCGCACACCCCCTCACGGCCGGTGACTCCTTAGCGGAACTGCACGTTCTCACCATGCGGACACCACGGTTCGCCCCGTTACAGCACCTTTGTCCGCTCCGTAACGCTACATCGACACCCCTGCGTGACCTGCGTCATAACAAGAGCGTCACAGCATGGCCTGCACCTCTGCCCCCCGCCGCCGCACCGCCTTAGAGTCACGGCCAGTCACGGCGCGGCCGGATGCCGCACAGCGCTTCAACCGCTCTGCCACAGCCCTGCCCCACCTCAGCCACACCCGCCCCACACCGCCCGGCAGTGCGTCCGGCGAACGTCAGGCACGCGACACGGCCCCTCATGCCGAGGGCCGTCGCCAGGGAGAGGACTCATCGTGCGACACCGTTCCTTGCTCATACTCACCGCCGCGATCACCACGGGTGCCCTCACCCTCACCGCCTGCGGATCGCGGGACGACAAAGGCGGCGGAAACGGCGACGGCGGCGGCGACGCCAAGACCACCGTGGTGATCGGGGTGGACGCCCCGCTGACCGGCTCGCTCTCCGCCCTCGGCCAGGGCATCAAGAACTCCGTCGAGCTCGCCGCCCGCATCGCCAACAAGAACAACGAGGTCAAGGGCGTCACCTTCACCACACAGGCGCTGGACGACCAGGCCGTGCCGGCCTCCGGCCAGCAGAACGCCACCAAGCTCGTCGGCGACAAGAAGGTCATCGGCGTCGTCGGCCCGCTGAACTCCGGCGTCTCCCAGTCCATGCAGGGGGTCTTCGCCAAGGCGTCCCTGGCGCAGGTCTCCCCGGCCAACACCACCCCGGCGCTCAGCCAGGGCGACGACTGGGCCGCCGGCAACCTCAAGCGCCCCTTCCCGACCTACTTCCGCACCGCCACCACCGATGTGATCCAGGGCCGGTTCGCGGCGCGTCACCTCTTCAACGACGCCAAGAAGCGCAAGGTCTTCGTCGTCGACGACAAGCAGACCTATGGCGCGGGCATCTCCACGATCTTCGCCAAGGAGTTCAAGCGGCTGGGCGGCGAGGTCGTGGGCACCGACCATCTGACCGTCAAGGAGACGGACTTCTCCAGCGTCGCCGACAAGGTCAAGAACTCCGGGGCGGACGCCGTGTACTACGGCGGCCAGTACCCCGAGGCCGGCCTCCTCTCCGACCAGGTGAAGAAGGCCGGCGCGCAGATCCCCCTGATGGGCGGCGACGGCATCTACGACCCGGCGTTCATCAAGGCCTCCGGCGAGCCGAACGACGGCGACCTGGCCACCTCGGTGGGCTACCCGGTCGAGCAGCTCGACTCCGCGAAGACCTTCATCAAGGAGTACGAGGCCGCCGGCTTCAAGGACCCGTACGCGGCCTACGGCGGCTACTCGTACGACGCGGCCTGGGCCATCATCCAGGCGGTCAAGGCCGTCGTGGAGGGCAACGGCGGCAAGCTGCCCGACAACCCCCGGGCCAAGGTCACCGAGGCCCTGAACAAGGTCTCCTTCGACGGGGTGACCGGCAAGGTCTCCTTCGACCAGTACGGCGACACCACCAACAAGCAGCTCACCGTCTACCAAGTGCAGAACGGCGCCTGGAAGGCCCTCAAGAGCGAGACGTTCAAGGACTGACGCCGCGCACCATCCGCACCAGCCGCGCGAGGGCGCACCCGGCCCTCGCGCGGTCTCACATCCGACACGCTCATCGGAGGCCCTGCGGTGCACGAACTGCCGCAACAACTGGTCAACGGCCTGACCCTGGGCGCCCTCTACGGGCTCATAGCCATCGGCTACACCATGGTCTACGGCATCGTCCAGCTCATCAACTTCGCCCATGGCGAGATCTTCATGATCGGGGGCTTCGGCGCCCTCACCGTCCATCTGTGGCTCCCCGAGGGCACCTCCCTCTGGGCGGCCGTCCCCCTGATGCTGATCGGCGGCGCCCTGGCCTCGGTGGCCGTGGCCACCGCCGCCGAACGGTTCGCCTACCGCCCGCTGCGCGGCGCCCCCCGGCTCGCCCCGCTGATCACCGCGATCGGCCTGTCCATCGCGCTCCAGCAGCTGATCTGGGCGTTCTACCCCGACGCCAAGAAGGCCCGCAGCTTCCCGCAGATCGAGGGCAGGTCGTTCGAGATCCTCGACAATCTGCACATTCAGCGGGGCGACGCGTTCCTGCTGATCGCCGCCCCGCTGTGCATGCTCGCCCTCGGCTTCTTCGTCTCCCGCAGCCGCACCGGCCGCGCCATGCAGGCCACCGCGCAGGACCCCGACACCGCCCGGCTCATGGGCATCGACACCAACCGCATCATCGTGACGGCCTTCGCCATCGGCGCGGTCTTCGCCGCCGTCGCCGCGGTGGCGCACGGACTGCGCTTCGGCCAGGTCCAGTTCGAGATGGGCTTCATCGCCGGCCTCAAGGCCTTCACCGCCGCCGTGCTCGGCGGCATCGGCAACATCTACGGCGCGATGCTCGGCGGGGTGGTCCTCGGTCTCGCGGAGGCCATGTCCATCCACTACATCCAGGAGATCCCGGGCATGCAGCAGCTGGGCGGCGGGGCCTGGGCCAATGTCTGGGCGTTCGTCCTCCTCATCCTCGTGCTGCTGATCAGGCCACAGGGCCTGCTCGGTGAGCGCGTCGCGGATCGGGCGTGAGGCCGATGAGCACCGACAACCCCACCGCCGGCGGGCGCGCCCGTACGCCGCTGCTGCTCACCGCGGCCGGCGGCGCGGCCACCGCCGTGAGCACCTTCCTCGCCTGGACCTGGACCGAGGAGTTCCCGGGCGATCTGACCGTGACCGGCTACCCCGGCGGGCTCCAGGTCCTCTCCCTGGTCGGCGGGGTGCTCACCGCCCTGTTCGCGATCGCCGCCCTGCGGCCGCGCGGGCTGCGCTGGCTGGTGCCGGCCGGCGCCACGCAAGCGGTGCGGCTGATCGCCCTGGGCACGTTCGCCACCACCTGGTTCACCCTGATCGCCATCGCGGTGACGCTCGGCGGGCTGGTGCATCTGGAGCCCGGCGGCTGGGTCGCCGCCGTGGCCTCCGCGGCCCCGGTCGTCACCGCGTTCCTGCTGCCCGACGACGCGCGGCCGGCGCCGCGGGCGGCGCCGCTGCCCTCCTGGGCCGAAATCCTGATCATCGTCGCGGCCTTCGGCATCGCGCTGTACGTGACCACGTACGGCATCGACACGGAGTACGCCGAGCTGTTCACCGGCTATCTGCTGCTCACCGCGTTCGCGGGCGCCGCCCTCTTCAAGGCGGGGCTGCTGGCCCGGCTGAACAGGCTCACCGCGGCCCACCGGGGGGTCACGGTGGCCGCGGCCTTCGCCGCCGCGATCGCCTTCCCCTTCACCCAGACCAACGACCAGTACACCCTGGTGGCCGTCAACATCCTGATCTTCGCCACCGTGGCCCTGGGGCTGAACGTGGTCGTGGGCCTCGCCGGGCTGCTGGACCTGGGGTACGTGGCCTTCCTCGGGGTCGGGGCCTATACGGCCGCCCTGGTGTCGGGCTCCACCGCCTCCGCGTTCGGGGTGCACTTCCCCTTCTGGGCCGCAGTGATCACCGGGGCGCTCGCCTCGCTGGTCTTCGGCGTCGTCATCGGCGCCCCCACGCTGCGGCTGCGCGGCGACTACCTCGCCATCGTCACCCTCGGGTTCGGGGAGATCTTCCGGATCGCCGTGAACAACCTGGACGGCGACTCCGGGCCGCGCGTCACCAACGGCCCCAACGGCATCCCCAACATCCCCGACCTGGTGATCCTCGGCTTCGACTTCGGCGAGCCGCACACCGTCGCCGGGCTGGAACTCGGCGCGTTCGCCAACTACTACCTGCTGATGCTGCTGGTCACCGCGCTGGTCGTGGTGGTCTTCAGCCGCGCCAGCGACTCCCGGATCGGCCGCGCCTGGGTCGCCATCCGCGAGGACGAGACGGCGGCCACCGCCATGGGCATCAACGGCTTCAAGGTGAAGCTCATCGCCTTCGCCCTCGGCGCCACGCTCGCCGGGCTGGCCGGCACCGTCCAGGCCCATGTGTCGCACACCGTGGTGCCCGAGCAGTACGTCTTCGCCGGCCCGGTGCCGCCCAACTCCGCGTTCCTGCTCGCGGCCGTCATCCTCGGCGGCATGGGCACCATCACCGGGCCGCTGCTGGGCGCCGCGCTGCTCTATCTCATCCCGGCCAAGCTCCAGTTCTTCGCCGACTACCAGCTCCTGGGCTTCGGGCTCGCCCTGATCCTGCTGATGCGCTTCCGGCCCGAGGGGCTGATAGCCGACCGCAGGAAACAGCTCGAATTCCATGAGACCGGACAGCTCGACGTCCCCAAGGACGGCGTCGGCCTCGGCAAGGCGGGGGCGTGAGGACCATGACCACAACCACCGGCGGCCCGGCCACCGGCGCGGCGGCGGGCGGCGGCGACGCCCGCGAGCCCGTGCTGCGCGCCTCGGGCGTCACCATGCGCTTCGGCGGGCTCACCGCCGTGCGCTCCGTCGACCTGGAGGTCCACCCCGGCGAGATCGTGGGCCTCATCGGCCCCAACGGCGCCGGCAAGACCACCTTCTTCAACTGCCTCACCGGGCTGTACGTCCCCACCGAGGGCACCGTGGCCTACCGGGGGAAGGTGCTGCCGCCCAGGCCCCATCTGGTGACCCGGGCCGGGATCGCGCGGACCTTCCAGAACATCCGGCTGTTCGCCAACATGACGGTGCTGGAGAACGTCCTCGTGGGCCGGCACACCCGGACGAAGGAGGGGCTGTGGTCCGCGCTGCTGCGCGGACCCGGCTTCCGGCGGGCCGAGCGCTCCTCCGAGGAACGCGCCATGGAGCTGCTGGAGTTCACCGGGCTCGCGGCCAAGAAGGACCATCTGGCGCGGAACCTTCCGTACGGCGAGCAGCGCAAGCTGGAGATCGCGAGGGCGCTGGCCAGCGATCCCGGTCTGCTGCTGCTCGACGAGCCCACCGCCGGCATGAACCCGCAGGAGACCCGGGCCACCGAGGAGCTGGTGTTCGCGATCCGCGACCAGGGCATCGCCGTGCTCGTCATCGAGCACGACATGCGCTTCATCTTCCGGCTCTGCGACCGCGTCGCGGTCCTGGTGCAGGGCCAGAAGCTGGTCGAGGGCACCTCGGCGGTGGTCCAGGGCGACGAGCGGGTGATCGCCGCGTATCTCGGCACGCCGTTCGAGGGCGCGCCGGACGAGGAGGAGGACCAGTGACCGCACTGCTCGAGGTCGAGGACCTCCGGGTCGCCTACGGCAAGATCGAGGCCGTGAAGGGCATCTCCTTCCGGGTCGAGGCGGGGCAGGTGGTCACGCTCATCGGCACCAACGGCGCGGGGAAGACCACCACGCTGCGCACGCTCTCCGGGCTGCTCAAGCCGCTGAGCGGGGCGATCCGGTTCGACGGCAAGCCGCTGGACGGGGTGCCCGCGCATCGGATCGTGGCGCTGGGGCTGGCCCACTCCCCCGAGGGCCGGCACATCTTCCCGCGGCTGACGATCCGGGAGAACCTCCAGCTCGGAGCGTTTCTCCGGAAGGACGCGGCCGGCATCGCGCAGGACATCGAGAAGGCGTACGAGCTCTTCCCGATCCTGGGCGAGCGGCGCGACCAGGCGGCCGGCACGCTCTCCGGCGGGGAGCAGCAGATGCTCGCCATGGGCAGGGCGCTGATGTCCCGGCCCAAGCTGCTGATGCTCGACGAGCCCTCCATGGGGCTCTCCCCGATCATGATGCAGAAGATCATGACGACGATCGCGGAGCTCAGGGCGGAGGGCACGACGATCCTGCTGGTGGAGCAGAACGCGCAGGCGGCGCTGGCGCTGGCGGATCGGGCGCATGTGATGGAGATCGGCAGGATCGTGATGTCGGGCAGCGGGCAGGAGTTGCTGCACGACGAGTCGGTGCGGAAGGCGTACCTCGGCGAGGACTGAGCACCGCGTACGCCGAAACGGGCCGCCCCCGCACAGGGGGCGGCCCGTCCGTGGCCGGGGCGAGGGAACCGTCAGCCCTGGGGCTTGCGCTCCGCCGCGTCCTCGATGACCGCCTCGGCGACCTGTCGCATCGACATCCGCCGGTCCATGGACGTCTTCTGAATCCAGCGGAAGGCCGCCGGCTCGGTCAGCCCGTACTGCGTCTGGAGGACGCTCTTGGCGCGGTCCACCAGCTTGCGCGTCTCCAGCCGCTGGGAGAGGTCGGCGACCTCCTGCTCCAGCGCCTTGAGCTCGGTGAAGCGGGAGACGGCCATCTCGATGGCCGGGACCACGTCGCTCTTGCTGAAGGGCTTCACCAGATAGGCCATCGCGCCGGCGTCGCGCGCCCGCTCCACCAGCTCGCGCTGGGAGAACGCGGTGAGCATCAGCACCGGGGCGATCTTCTCGTCGGCGATCCGCTCGGCGGCGGAGATCCCGTCGAGCACCGGCATCTTCACATCGAGGATGACGAGGTCCGGCCGGTGCTCACGGGCGAGCTCGACGGCTTTCTGCCCGTCCCCGGCCTCGCCGACGACGAGGTAGCCCTCCTCCTCGAGCATCTCCTTCAGATCGAGGCGGATCAGCGCCTCGTCCTCGGCGATCACCACGCGGGTCGTCTGCGGGGGTACGTGCGACTGCTCGTCGTCGGCGGGCTGCTGCTCGGCGGCGCTCACGGGACTCCTCGTTCCAAGGCAGGTGGTGCCCCATGAGCCTACCGAGCTCCTGTATGGTGAGAGCACCAAGGGTCCCCCTTGCCCTTGGATTCGCAAGGCCCCGGTAGCCCAATTGGCAGCAGGCAACGGATTCAAAACCCGTACAGTGTCGGTTCGAGTCCGACCCGGGGCACTTTCCTTTCTTTCCAAGGTCACGCCCCGAGCCCTTCCCCGTCACGCCGTCACGCTCCGGGGAGCCCCTCCGGCGCCGACGACTGGTAGTCGACCTCCCCGATGTGGTGGACCCGTACGAGGTTCGTGGACCCCGAGATGCCCGGCGGCGAGCCCGCCGTGATCACCACGACATCGCCCCGTTGACAGCGCCCGATGCGCAGCAGTTCCTCGTCCACCTGCTGAACCATCTCGTCGGTCGAGTCGACCCTGGGGCCCAGGAAGGTCTCCACGCCCCAGGTGAGGTTGAGCTGCGCGCGGGTGGCGGGCTCGGGGGTGAAGGCCAGTACCTCGATCGGGGAGCGGTAGCGGGCGAGCCGGCGCACGGTGTCGCCGGACTGGGTGAAGGCGACCAGGAACCTGGCGCCGAGGAAGTCCCCCATCTCGGCGGCGGCGCGGGCCACCGCGCCGGCCTGGGTGCGGGGCTTGCTGCGCTCGGTGAGCGGCGGCAGCCCCTTGGCGAGCATCTCCTCCTCGGCCGCGGCGACGATGCGGCCCATGGTCTTCACCGTCTCGATGGGGTACTTGCCCACGCTGGTCTCGCCGGAGAGCATCACCGCGTCGGTGCCGTCCATCACGGCGTTGGCCACGTCGGACGCCTCGGCGCGGGTGGGCCGGGAGGAGTCGATCATCGAGTCCAGCATCTGGGTGGCGACGATGACCGGCTTGGCGTTGCGCCGGGCGAGCTTGATGGCGCGCTTCTGCACCAGCGGCACGCTCTCCAGCGGCATCTCCACGCCGAGGTCGCCGCGCGCCACCATCAGCCCGTCGAAGGCGTGCACGATGTGGTCGAGGTTGTCCACGGCCTGCGGCTTCTCGATCTTGGCGATCACGGGGAGGCGGCGGCCCTCCTCGTCCATGACGCGGTGGACGTCCTCGATGTCGCGGCCGCTGCGGACGAAGGAGAGGGCGATGATGTCCACGCCCTGCCGCAGCGCCCAGCGCAGATCCGCCACGTCCTTGGCGGAGAGGGCGGGCACGGAGACGGCGACCCCGGGCAGGTTGAGTCCCTTGTGGTCGGAGACCATGCCGCCCTCGATGACCATGGTGTGCACCCGGGGGCCCTCGACCTCGGTGACCTCCAGGGTCACCCGGCCGTCGTCGACGAGGATGCGCTCGCCCCGGGCGACGTCGGCGGCGAGCCCCGGGTAGGTGGTGCCGCAGCACTGCCGGTCGCCCTCGACGTCCTCGACGGTGATGACGAAGTCGTCGCCGCGTTCAAGGAGTACGGGACCTTCGCGGAACCGGCCCAACCGGATCTTCGGCCCTTGAAGGTCGGCGAGGATGCCGACGCTCCGGCCGGTCTCGTCGGCCGCCTTGCGCACCCGGCGGTGACGCTCCTCGTGCTCCGCCCGGCTGCCATGGCTGAGGTTGAGCCGGGCCACGTCCATGCCGGCCTCGACCAGAGCCTTGATCTGGTCGTACGAGTCCGTGGCGGGCCCCAGGGTGCAGACGATCCTTGCTCGGCGCATGGCTCAGCACCCTACGACCTACCGCCGGGTAGCGAATTGGTCGCGCATGACGACTCAACGGCCTTTGAGTGAAAGGTTATTGACAACTGTTGAAAAGTGCGCGGGGGTGCTCCTTTGAGCGCTCGCCGGTGTCACCGCACGAGCCCCCGGAGGAGCACCCCCGTCGCCCCGGTCGCTCACCCGCCGTCAGACCCGCTTCCCCCGGCGCAGCTGCCAGACGAAGTACGGCGTGCCGATGAGCGCCGCCAGCAGCCCGGAGGGGATCTCCGCCGGGGCGATGACCACCCGTCCGACGGTGTCGGCGGCGACCATCAGCATCGCGCCCAGCACGGCCGCCAACGGCAGCATCCGATGGGTCCGGGAGCCGGTGAGCATCCGCGCGGCGTGCGGCGCCACCAGTCCGACGAACGCGACCGTGCCGACCACCGCGACGGCGCACGAGGCCAGCGCCACGGCCAGCGCCAGCACCGCGAGCCGGGTGCGCTCCAGGGAGACGCCCAGGGTGCGCGGGGTGTCCTCGCCGAGCGCCAGCAGGTCGAGCCTGCGGAAGGACAGCGCCAGCAGCGGGATGCCCACGACGGCCGTTCCGGCCAGCACCCCGAGGTCGTTGGTGTCCCGGGCGTAGGTGCTGCCCGACAGCCAGGTCAGGGCCTGCGCCACCTGGAACCGGGCGCCGCTGACCAGGTAGTTGGTGGCCGCCGTGGTCAGCGCGAAGGTGCCGATGCCGATGAGCACCAGCCGCTCGGGCGCCACCGTGCCCCGGCGGCGGGAGAGCCCGTAGGTGAGGGCGAAGGCCGCCGCGCCGCCGAGGAAGGCGGCGACCGGCAGGACCGCGTACGGCAGGGTGGGCAGGGCCACCATGATCAGGGCGGCGCCGAAGCCCGCTCCCCCGCTGACGCCCAGGACGGTGAGGTCGGCGAGCGGGTTGCGGGAGACGGTCTGCACGATGCCGCCGCCGATGGCGAGCAGCGCGCCCGCGAGCGCGGCCACCAGCAGCCGGGGCAGCCGGTACTCGGCCACCACGCTGCGGATCAGGCCGTCGCCGCCGCCGGTGAGCAGCGCGGGCAGCTCCCGCGCGGGCACGGCGATGTCCCCGAGCAGCAGCCCGCAGCAGACGAGGGCCAGCAGCAGCGCCGTACCGAGGCCGAGCAGCAGCGGGAAGGGCAGCCGGCGGAGGCGGCGGCCGGGCGGATGGCCGCCGGGGGCCGCCGGTTCGGCGGGCAGCCGGCGGGCGAGCCAGAGGAAGACCGGCGCCCCGAAGAGCGCGGTGATCACGCCCGCGGGGACCTCGTTCCCGGTGGGCGAGGTGACCCGGGCCAGCAGATCGGCGGCGAGCAGCAGGGTGGCGCCCCAGACGGCGGCGGCCGGCAGCACGGCCGCGTGGCGGCGCAGTCCCGCGAAGCGCACCAGGTGCGGGGCTGCGAGGCCGACGAAGCCGATGGGGCCGGTGACGGAGACGGCGACGGCGGCCAGCAGCACGGAGAGCAGCACCGCGAGGACCCGGATGCGGCCGACGTCGACGCCGAGCGCGCGGGCGGTCTCGTCGCCGGTGCCGAGCAGATCGAGGCTGCGGGCGAGCAGCAGCCCGCCGAGCAGGCCGGCGGCCAGCAGCGGCAGCACCATCAGGGAGCGCTCGCTGTCGGCGACGGCGAGCGAGCCGTGGCCCCAGAAGAAGACGGCGCCGGTCTCCTCCTGGAAGAGCATGACCAGCACGGCGGTGACGCTGGAGAGCGCGAGGGTGACGGAGACGCCGGCGAGCACCAGATGGGCGGGGCGGCCGCCGCGGCCGCCCGCGACGGTGTGCACCAGCGCGGCCGCGGCGAGCCCGCCGAGGAACGCGATGCCGCCGCGCGGCAGATCGCCCAGCGACACCCCGGCGATCGTGGCGACGGCGACGGCGAGATAGGCGCCGGAGGTCACCCCGAGGGTGTCGGGCGAGGCGAGCGGGTTGCGCACGGAGGACTGCAACAGGGCGCCGGAGAGCGCCAGGGCGGCCCCGGCGACGAGCCCGGCGAGGCTGCGGGGCAGCCGGCCGCCGAGGAGCACGGCGCGGGCCTCGGGGTCGTCGCCGCCGAGGAGCAGCCCCAGCAGGTCGCCGAGCGAGACATCGCTGCGGCCGTACCCGAGGTGCAGGGCGAAGACGACCAGCAGGGCGAGCAGGCCGCCGAGAACGACCAGGGCCGGACCGACCGGGAGGCGCTTGGCGCCTCCGGGCCGGCCCGGCGTGAGGGTGCGTTCGGCGGTGAGGGCCGACGGCTTGCTCATGAGGACAGGGCGCCCGCGATCTGGTCGGCGGTCTGGGCGGCGGAGAAGGGGCCACCGAAGTACCAGGTGCCGGGGTCGAGGGCCTTGACCCGGTCGTTCTTCACGAAGTCGAGGTCGTTCCAGAGCTCGTTCTTCGGCAGCGAGGTGGCGAAGGGGTCGTCCTTCTTGGCGGCCACGTACACCAGGGTGGACTTCTCCACCGGCTTGAGGCCCTCGACGTCGACCTTGGCCATGCCGTAGGCGTCGGCCTTCTTGGTCCAGGCGTTCTTCAGCCCGAGGTCGGGCAGGAGCGCGCCGGGGATGGTGGAGTCGGTGAGGATCTCCACGACGGCGGCGCCGTTGGTGCTGTAGCCGCGGGCGACGGTGACCTCGGAGCCCTCCTTCTTGGCGTCCGTGACCTTCTTCTTCGCCGCGGCGATCTTGCCGTCGAGGTCGGCGAGGGCCTTGTCGGCCTCCTTCTCCTTGCCGACGGCGGTGCCGATGGTCTTGAGGGTGTCGCGCATCTCCTTGTACTCGCCGCCGCCCGCGTAGGGGTCGAACATCAGGGTCGGCGCGATCTTCTCCAACTGCGCGTAGTTGGCGTCCGAGCGGATCTTGGAGGTGATGATCAGGTCGGGCTTGAGCGCCTTGATGGTCTCCAGGCTGGGGGCCTGGCGGGTGCCGACGTCCTTGACGGAGTCGTCGAACCGGGGGCCGGCGGTGACCCACTGGCCGTAGCCCTTGACGTCGGCGACGCCGGCCGGGGTGACCCCGAGGGCGAGCAGGTCCTCGGCGTAGGTCCACTCCAGGGCGACGACCTTCTTGGCGGGGGCCTTGAGGGTCGCGGTGCCGCGGGTGTGCTTGACCGAGATGGCGCCGGCGGAGGCGGCCGTGTCGGTCTTCTTCTCGCCGCCGGCCTTGTCACCGGCGGTGCCGCAGCCGGTGGTCAGCGCGATGGCGCCGACGGCGGCGAGGCCGACGAGCGTACGGATCGTGGTGCGCATGAGCGGGTCCTTCTGTTCGGGTCGGGCAGGGTGGAGCGGGCCGGGCGCGGGCCCGCGGCCTCGGTGGGCCGGTGGCCCGGGGGGACGGGCGGCCCGGGGACGGGCCTAGGGGGCGTCGGGCACGGGGACGCGCTCGTGCCAGTACGGCAGGAAGGCGGGCGCGCCGCTGTGCGGGTCGGTGGTGATGGTGGCCTCGATGCCGAAGGCCGTGGCGAGCGTCTCCTCGGTCATCACCTCGGCGGGGCTGCCGGTGGTGACGATCCGTCCGCCGGCCAGCACCACCATCGCGTCGGCGAAGGCCGCCGCCTGGTTGAGGTCGTGCAGCACGACGGCGACCGTGATGCCGTGCTCGTCGGCGAGCCGGCGCACCAGCCGCAGCACCTCGATCTGATACCGGATGTCGAGGTAGGTGGTCGGCTCGTCGAGCAGCAGCAGCCCGGTGCGCTGGGCGAGCGCCATCGCGATCCAGGCGCGCTGCCGTTCGCCGCCCGAGAGCTGGTCGAGCGGGCGCTCGGCCAGGCCCCTGAGGTTGGTCGCCGCCAGGGCCCAGTCGATGGCCTCCTTGTCCTCGGCCGCGGAGGCGCGGGCCAGCACCCCCTGGTGGGGGTGGCGCCCGTACGCGACGAGTTCCTCGACGGTGACGCCCGCGGGGACGAGCGGGGTCTGGGTGAGGAAGCTGAGCTTGCGGGCGAGTTCCCTGGGCTTGTACGAGCCGAGGTCCCGTCCGTCCAGCACGACCTGGCCCGCCTGCGGGGTGAGCAGCCGGGCGAGGGCCCGCAGCAGGGTCGACTTGCCGGAGCCGTTGGGCCCGACGAGGGCGGTGACATCGCCGGGGGACAGCCGGACGGCGATGTCGCGGACGACGGGTTCGTCGCCGTGTCCGAGGGTCAGGTCGCTCGCGCGTATTTCCATGCTCATCAGGAGATGCTCACACGAGGGGGTTGGGCACGGTGCCGTTGGGTCGCAGCGCGTGGCGCAGCGCCCGGTCGACATAGCGGGTGATCACGAGCCGGTCGGTGTTGAAGGGGTAGCGGGGGAACTCGTCGGCGAGCATGTCGAACTCGGCGAACCGCTCGGCCTTCTCCGGGAAGCGCTCGTGGTAGGCGGTGACGGCCTTGCGGGCGAGCTTCCAGAAGGTCTCCTCCGCGACGCCGAGCTGCTCGGCGACGAGCGGCGCGAGGTAGCGGAAGTGGCCGATGAGCAGCTGGTCGACGACGTGCTGGCGGATGACGACCGGGTGCTTGCGGGGCAGCACGTGGTCGTAGCCGTCGGGCTCGGGGCCGCGCTCGGGCACCGGGGTGTGGGAGACCGAGACGTCGTCGACGAAGTCCTTGAGGAACAGCCGCCGCGGCACGTCGTTCTCGTCGTAGCCGATGAGGGTGTTCTGGCCGTGCGGGTTGAAGGTGATGCCGTAGGTGTAGAGCACGTGCAGCACGGGGGTGAGCACGGTCTCGAAGAGCCGGCTCAGCCACTCCTCGGCCGGCAGCCCGGAGGCACGGGCGAGTTCGGCGGCGAAGGCGGTGCCCCGCTCGTCGACGTGGAGCAGGGAGGCGAAGGTGCGCACCCGCTCGCCCTCGTCCTTGCGGGCGGAGACGGAGGTCCGCCAGATGCAGCCGAGGGTCTCCAGGTGCTGGTAGGGCACCCCGGGGACGCGGTCGAGGTAGGGGTGGCGGACGGTGACCGAGGCGACCTCGCCGAGCAGCACGGTGCGCAGCTCGTCGCGGAGGACGGGGTCGTTGTCCAGCAGGCCGGTGAGCCACTGGGTGGTGACCGGGGCGCCCTGGGTGCAGTGCGGCGGGATGCCGCGCCAGATCAGGGTGTTGACGATCTTCAGCGGGAGCTTGACGTCGTAGCGGTCGCGCTCGGTCATGTTGGTCATGGTGCGCACGGACTGCTGCGGCAGGTACTCGTCCGGGCTGTCGCCGAGGGGGATGATGCGCCGCTGGGCGATCTCGCCGGCGAACAGCACCTGGACGGCGTGGTCCCACTGCCAGGGGTGGACGGGCATCCAGACGTAGGCGTCCGGGTCGCAGCCGGCGTCGGCGATGCGGGCGCGGAAGGCGGCGACGGTCTCTGCGCCCAGCTCGCGCTCCAGCACGGCGGCTTCGCTGAGGTCGGAGGTGCCGCGGAACTCGGCGAGGCCGCGGTGGACGGCGATCCACTGGAGCGGGAAGCGCTGCTGTGCCTCGGGGGCGTAGGCGCGCACATCGGTGGCGGAGAAGCCGATCCGGCCCTTGTTGGCGGCGAGCGTGGGGTGGCCGGTCATATGGCACTCGAGCTCGGCGTGGTCGAGCTCGCGCAGCTCGGCGGCGGTGGCCCCGCCGTGCTCGATGCGGGCGGCGTCGACGGCGAGGGTGGCGGAGACCTCGGTGAGGTACATCGCCAGGGTGGCGGCGTCGGTGCCGATGGTGGTGAGCGCGTCGGTGAGGAAGGTCTGCGCGTCCCAGGCCGGCGTCTGCGTGTCGTTGCCCAGCAGCCCGGTGGCACCGCGGGTGACGGAGTCGGCGTCGACGCGCCAGGAGCCCAGCGCGCCGTGGGTGGCGGCGAAGGTGTACGAGACGCCGCTCTCGAGGTCGACGCGGTAGCGGCCGTCGCCGGCGTCGAGGGGCTTGACGAGCTGCTCGAAGGCGAACTCCGAGAGGATCTTGCCGAGCAGTCGGCGGTTGGCCTCGCGCCAGGACTCGGGGCTGGTGTCGGCGAGGTGGGGAACGGGGTGGCTGCCGGGCCCGGTGGCGTCGGTCATGCTGCGTTCAGCTCCTGGAGGTGGTGGTACGGGTCGCCGGGGGTCAGGCCGTGGCGAAGGTCTGGAAGGCGCTGTGCCGGGGCAGCCGGAAGATCTCCCGGCCGGTGACGTCGTTGAGGATGCAGGCGCCGCGGTAGGCGCCGATGCCCAGGTCGGGGGCGGCCGCGCCGTGGCTGTGCAGATCGGCGTTCTGGACGTAGAGCCCGGCGCCGACCTCGGGGACGGTGCGCACCCGGTGGCCGGGGCCCACGTCGTAACGGCCCTGGTGGTCCCAGCCGATGAGCTTCTCGACGGGGCCGAGGCAGTCGGGACGGCGGGGCGCGTAGCCGGTGGCGGCGATGAGCGCGTCGGTGGTGAGGGTGGTCTCGCGCTCGGTGTCGGCGTGCCGGACGTCGAGGCGGATGGCCTTCTCGTCGCGCTCGGCGCCGACGACCCCGGTGGCGGGCAGCAGCTTCACGGCCGGGCGCTCGCCGTCGAGCAGGTGGTCGTAGAGCTCGGCGTGGATGAGGTCGATGGTCTCGGTGTCGATGCCCTTGTGGAGCTGCCACTGGGCGCGGTTGAGCCGGTCGCGGACCTCGGGGGCGAGCGCGTTGAAGTACCGCATGTACGCGGGGGTGGTGTACTCCAGCACCAGCTTGGAGTAGTCCAGCGGGGCGAAGCCCCAGGAGCGGGTGAGCCAGGTGACGGTCCAGCCGGTCTCCTTCTGGCGGCGCAGCAGGTCGAGGAAGACCTCGGCGCCGGACTGGCCGGAGCCGACCACGGTGATGTCCCGCACGCCCTCGGCGGCGAACCGCTCGACGTGGTGCAGGTGGTGGCCGGAGTGGATGGCGCGCTCACCCATCACGGGCCTGAGGGCGTCGGGCACGTACGGCTCGCTGCCGATGCCCATGACGACGTTGCGGGCGTAGCGCACCCGGGCGGTGCCGGTGGCGACGTCGGTGAGGGACAGCTCCCACAGGTCGCGGCCGGCGTCCCAGCGGACCTCCTCGACCTCGGTGCCGAACTCCAGGCCGGGCAGCGAGCGGGCGGCCCAGGCGCAGTAGTCGGCGTACTCGCGGCGCGGCATGTGGAACCGCTCGGCGATGTAGAAGGGGTACATCCGGTCGTGCTCGACGAGGTACGACAGGAAGGACCAGCGGCTGGTGGGCCGGATGAGGGAGACCAGGTCGGCGAGGAAGTTGACCTGGAGGGTGGCCCAGTCGAACATCAGGCCGGGGTGCCAGTCGAAGGCCGGGCGCCGGTCGTAGGCGGCGAAGCTCAGCCCGTCGACCTCGTCGGCGAGCGCGGCCAGGGACAGGTTGAACGGTCCGATGCCGATGGCGGCGAGATCGAGAATCTCCGTGCCGTCGTTGCGGTGAGCCGTGTCACGCGTCACGGAACTCCTCCTCCATCTCCACGTCCTCGCCGGCCCGGACTACGGCGGCGAGGAGTTCGTCGATATCGCTGGTGCGGGCCTGCGGGTTGAGCAGGGTGAACTTCAGGTGGACGGCCTGGCGGCCGTCCTCGTCGGCGGCGTCGGTGCGGCCGATGAGGGCCCGGCCGGAACCGAGCAGGGCCCGGCGCAGGGCGCCGTTGACCGCGTCGGAGGCGGCCTTGTCCCGGGTGCGGTAGCGGAACACCACCGTGGTGAGGGTGGCGCCGGCGGTCAGCTCCAGCCGCGGATGGGCGTCGATGGCCCGCTGGGCGTAGCGCGCCAGGTCGTGGCAGGCCTCCAGCATCGCCCCGACGCCCTCGCGGCCGAGGGCGAGGAAGGTGGCGGCGACCTTCAGGGCGTCGGCGCGGCGGGTGGTCTGCAGGGACAGGCCGAGCAGCCCGTCCAGGCCGGCCGCGCCGTCGTCGTCGGGGTTGAGGTAGGCGACGCGCAGCGCGGTGGGCGCGAAGTCGGCCGCGTTCCGGGCGAGCAGCGCGCTGGCGGCGGCGGGCTGCCAGGCCGTCTTGTGCAGGTCGAGGGTGACGGTGTCGGCGAGTTCGATGCCGGCCAGCAGCGGGCGCAGCCGGTCGGAGAAGAGCGCGCCGCCGCCGTAGGCCGCGTCGACGTGCAGCCGGGCGCCGTGCTCGTGGGCGAGGGCGGCGAGCTCGGCGATGGGATCGATGGAGCCGAAGTCGGTGGTGCCGGCGGTGGCGACCACGGCGAGGGGCACCTCGTCGGGGCCGAGGGCGCGCAGCACGGCCTCCAGCGCGTCGGGCCGCATCCGGTGGTCGGCGTCGGCGGGCACCGGCCGCACCGCGTCCTCGCCGAGGCCGATGACGGCGCAGGCGCGGGCGACGGAGAAGTGGGCCAGTTCGGAGCAGAAGACCACGGGCCGGGCGCCGAGGCCGAGCAGCCCGCCGCCGCGCACGTCGGCGCCCCGGCGGTCGCGCAGCACGGCGTCCCGGGCGATGAGCAGCGCCTGGAGGTTGGAGGCGGTGCCGCCGGGGGTGAGGACTCCCCCGGCCTCGGGGCCGAAGCCGGCGAGCTCGGTGAGGCCCCGCACGAGGCGCCGCTCGATCTCGACGGCGTACGGGCCGCTGTCCCAGGTGTCGCAGGAGGCGTTGAAGACGTTGGCGAGGGTGTCGGCGGCGACGGCGACGGTCAGCGGCGGCGGCTGGAGGTGGGCCGCGGCGCGCGGGTCGGCGAGGTCGACGGTGCCCTCGGCGTAGTGGCGGGCGAGGGCGAGCAGGGCGTCCCGGCCGCCGCCGGTGCGGGGGATGACCCCGTCGGGCAGCCGGCTGTCGACGAGGCGGGTCAGCTCCTGCGGGCTCATGGCGGGGAGGGGGCCGCTGCGGCGGCGCAGGCCGGCCGCGGCCTCGCGGGTCAGCTCCGCGACGAGGCGGGCGACATCGGCGAGTCCGGCCGGGTCGGCGGCGAGCAGATCGGGCTCGAGCAGCAGGGGCGGTACCGGCGCGGGCGGGGCGGCCTGGCCGGATATGGCACTACCGGGCAAGGTCATGGCGGGTCATTCCTGGTTGTCCGGGGAGGTGGGTCCCCCGGGGGGAGCGGGCTCGGCGGTCGGGTTCTCTCGGTGGGCCGCTCAGTGGTCCGCCGCCGGCGCGGGGGAAGCGGTGGCCGGGGCGGCCGCCGGAGGCGGTTCGGGTACGGGGGCCGGCGCGGGAACGGCCGGCGTGGCACCGGCCGGCGCGGGGGTGGGGGCCGGCGCGGGGACGGACCGCGACGCGAACAGCGCGAGCGCCGTCAGCAGGGCGGCCCCGGCCGGCAGCGGCGCCCACAGGGCCCAGGTGGCGGCGGCGGTGGCGACCAGCGGGGCGAGCAGCAGCCCGCCGGTCTGGGCGGCGGCGATGACGCTGTACGCGGGTCCGGTGCCGGTGCCGGCGAGCACCCGCTCGTCCAGGGCCACTTGGCTCAGGCCGAGCCCGACGCCGAAGAGCAGCCGGCCGGCGGCGAGCGGCAGCGGCTCGGCCGTGGCCGTCTGGACCAGCAGCCCCGCGGCGCCGACCAGCAGCGCGGCGGGCAGCAGCCGGGCGCCGAGGCGGCGGTGGAGCGCGCCGACGGCGGGCAGGGTGGCCAGCACGGCGAGGTGCGGCAGCACGAACAGCAGTGCCGCGAGCCGGGTGCCGGCGCCGCCGCCCGCCGCGTACTCGGTGAAGTACGGACGCACCGCGTACACCGCGACGGCGGTCACCAGCACATAGCCGGCCATCCTCAGCAGCGGGGCGCGGCCGGGGCCGGCGTCCCGCGCCTCGGGGGCCCCGGCGGCCGCGGACGCGGCCCCCCGGGCGGCCCGTTCGGACCGCCCGGCGCGCGCGCCGCGGCCCAGCACGGTCACACAGGCCAGCAGCAGCCCCGCCTCCAGCACGGCCAGCAGCGGCAGCGCGGCCCGTGGGTCGGGCACCGACACCACGACCGCGCCCAGCAGGGTGGCGGCCACGGAGGCGGCGTGCAGCACGGCGACGTACTGCACCACCCCGGGCAGCAGCCCGCCCGGGTGGCTGCGGGCCAGGCCCGGGTAGGCGAGCAGGACCACCGCCTTGGCGGCGATCAGCGCCAGCGACAGCGCGGTGAACACCGCGTAGGAGGGCGCGAAGGCGAGCGAGGCGGCCAGCAGCACGGCGGCCGACTGGCCGACGGTCAGCAGCCGGGCGAGCGGGAAGCGCGCCGAGGCGCGCCCCCACAGCGGAAGCGCGACCACCGCGGCGACCTGGCACAGGACCAGGAACAGCCCGGTGGCGGCGAGTTCCCGGACCCCGTACGCGGCCCGGAAGAGGGCCGGGTAGAAGGGGGCGAGGGCCGACTGGGTGACCATGTGCAGGCCGGCCGCGGCCAGCAGCACGGACCGGCCGCCGGCGCGGGCCGCGGGCGCGGCGCCGGCGGCCCCGGCCCCGCCCCGTACGGACACCGGGGCGGTCACCGGCGCTTCCGCTGCCGCCGTCACCGCGCGGCGCCCGTCGCCACCGTCGGCTCGGGGCCGTGGGCGTCCTCGGGGGCGGAGATCCGCTCCCGGACCATGAACGCCGCCCGCTTGTCGGGCAGGTCGAGCTGGCGGATCATCCGGAAGCCGGCGCGCTCGAAGGTGCGCACGGAGCGGACGTTGGTGATGTCGGGCTCGGCGATGACGCGCTCGGCGTACGGGTCGCTGTCGAGCTGGAAGGCGGACACGGCGCGCAGCAGCGCGGCGCCGAGACCGCGGCCCCGGGTCTCGGCGGGGCCGAGGAGCAGGTGCACACCGGCGTCGCGGGGCTTGGCGGCGTAGTGGTTGGCCAGCGGGTCGAGGTCGGCGCGGTACAGCTCCCAGTAGCTCATCGGGGCGCCGTCGAGGCAGCCGAGGTACGGCGTGGAGTGGCCGCTGGAGATCTGCTGGCGCAGGTAGGCGCCGATCCGCTCGACGGGCTGGGCCAGCTCCCAGTAGCGGGCGACCTCGGGGTCGTTCATCCAGCCGTGCACCAGCTCGACGTCGGCGACGGGGTCGACGGCGCGCAGGGTGAAGACGCCCGCGTCGAGCTTCGTCTCGCAGAGGGTGCGGGCGGCGCGGGTCACCGGGCCACCCCCGCTATGGGGTTGGGGATGTCGACGTACACCGACTGGGCCTCCAGCGGGCCGGTCAGCTCGTCCATGCCCCGGACCCGGGTGAGGAGGTTGGCCTTGCAGCGCAGGGTGGGCTCGGTGCGCAGCGCGGTGGCCAGCCGGAGCCGGTCGCCGTGGGCGGCGGCGAGCTTGCCGAGGGCCGCGTCGGCGAGCCGCAGCAGGTCGCTCTCGGCGGCCAGGCCCTGGGAGCCGAGAGCGCCGACCATGCCGAGAAGGTTGTTGATGCCGACGTAGTAGGCCAGCCGCTCGTCGATGACGTCGTCCTCGACATAGGTGCCGAGGTCGCGGCCGACGCCGGGCACCCAGGTGTAGAGGGCGTCGCTGCGGCCGGGCGAGAAGTAGAAGCCCTGGTTGTCGCGGTAGCGGCCGCCGGCGGGCCAGCCGTCGGCGTCGAGGACGACGAGGGTGTTCTGCTGGTGGGCCTCCAGGCCGAGGCCGTACTCGGCGTAGAGCCACAGCACGGGGGCGACGACGTGCTCCAGGTAGCGGGCGAACCACTCCTGGGCGGTGTCGGCCACGGAGCGGCCGGTGTCCTCGGCGAGCCGGTGGATCACGGCGGCGAGCTGCGAGCGGCCGTCCGCCAGGTCGGGGCGGTCGGCGACGAGTCCGGCGGCGCAGACGGCCTGGACCTCGGCGTCGGTGGTGAAGGGGTTGTCGCGGACGACGACGTCGAGGCCGGTGGGCTCGCCCTCGGGGGTGTCCACGGCGAGCCAGGCCGGGTCGCGGACCACGTCGAAGCCGGGGTGGGCGGCGCGCAGGGCCGCGGCCAGGCCGGCGTCGAGCAGGCGGTGCACGGCCAGGCCGCGCAGCAGCTCCGAGCGCATGTTCTCGCGGCGGGAGTTGGTGATCCGCAGGCCGAGGGAGAACTTGAGCATCACCGGCGCGTCGGGCCGGTAGAGGGTGCGCACCGAGGAGGTCGGGTACCACTCCGGGCCGGCGGGGCCGAGGTCGCGCAGCAGGCCGGCGTCGAGCAGGGCGCGTACGCCGGGGCGGGTGAGGACGTCCTGGGCCTGCCAGGGGTGGGCGGGCATCAGGACCATGCCGTCGGGGGCGGCCAGGTCGCCCGCGAAGCCGGCGAGGAGGTCCTGGGCGCTGGTGTCGAGCGCGGAGTCGGCGTGCACCACGGAGGGGTCGGCCGCGAACCAGTGCAGCGGGAAGCCGCCGCGCAGCTCGGGCGAGTAGCGGGCCGCCTCGGCGTCGGTGAGGCCCTCGCGGCTCTTGGGGGTGGGGTGCAGCGGGTGCCCGGTGATCAGGGCCTGCTCGCCGGCGAGGAAGGCGGTGGTGCCGGCCGGGTCGGCGGGCGCCTCGCGGCGGGCCCGGACGAACTCCTCGACGCGGCGCACCGAGTCGCTGACGCGGCCGGTGAGGTCGGCCACGGCCGCGGGGTCGCCGGCGGCGGTCTCGACGCCGAGCAGGGCGGCGAGGGCGGTGGCCGGGACGGGGGTGCCGGTGGCGAGCCGGGCGGGGCCGAAGCGGTGCCAGCCGGCGGCGGACCAGTGCAGGACCGGGGCCTCGACCGTGGTGGCGGAGCCCCGCAGGGTCAACCGCAGCACGCCGTCGGCGGGTTGCGGCACCCCGGTCTCGCGCACCCAGCAGCGGAGGATGTTCTCGGTGGCGGCGGCGTCGGCGACCGCCGAGGGCGCCGCGCGGTGGGAGGTGTGCGGTGCGCCCTGCGGATTCGAGGGCTCCAGCGTCGGGGTCATGGTGAACTCTTTCTCTCCGGCTGCCGAAGCGACGACCGGGTATAACTTAGGTAAGCCTTACTTATTGCGCAAGCCCGGAGGGCGGGACCGAGGCGCAGGTCACGAGGCCGGGAGGCGCGGACCGGGCAGCGTCATGCGGGAGATGTCCGCACTCGCCCCGTCCTGTGACGCCTCGTCGGCGGCCGTCGCCCGGTCGCCCAGCCCGAAGGTGGTGAACGCGGTGCGCTCCGGCAGCGGGCAGACCTCGCGGCCCGTCAGCGCGTTGAGGATGACGGCGGAGCGCCAGGCGGCCAGGCCCAGGTCGGGCGCGCCGACCCCGTGGGTGTGCCGCTCCACGTTCTGCACGAACACCGAGCCGCCGATCGCCGGGTCGAGCACCAGCCGCTGCTGCCGGTCGACCAGGAGCCGGCCGGCGCTGTCGCGGCCGAGGTGGGGGCGGAGCGGGGCGAGCAGCCCGTCCAGCGGGCGCTCGCGGTAGCCGGTGGCCAGCACCACGGCGTCCGTGGTGAGCCGGGCGGCGGTGCCCTGTTCGGCGTGGGTCACGCTCAGCGCGATCCGGCCGCCCTCGGCCCGGGCGGCGGTCACCTCCACGCCCGGGGTGAGGGCCACGTCCGGCCAGCCGCCCTCCAGGGTCCGCCGGTAGAGCTCGTCGTGGATGTCGCCGAGCGTCTCGGCGCTGACGCCCTTGTACAGCTGCCACTGGGCGGGCAGCACCCGGTCGCGGGTGGCCTCGGGCAGCCCGTGGAAGTAGCGGGTGTAGTCCGGGGTGAACTGCTCCAGGCCCAGCTTGCTGTACTCCATGGGCGCGAACGCGGGCGTACGGGCCAGCCAGGTCAGCCCCTCCGCGCCGGCGGGGCGGGCGCGCAGCAGGTCGAGCAGCACCTCGGCGCCGGACTGGCCGGAGCCGACGACCGTCACATGCCGGGCCGTCAGCAGTCGTTCGCGGTGCGCCAGGTAGTCGGCCGAGTGCAGCACCAGATGGCCGGGGTCGTCGGCGAGCGGGCGCAGCGGCTCGGGCACGTGCGGGGCCGTGCCGATGCCGAGCGCGAGGTTGCGCGCGAAGAGCCGGCCCACGCCGTCGGCGCCGCCGTCGGGGTCGAGGCGGGTGAAGTCCACCTCGAAGGCCCCGCGCCCGGCGTCCCAGCGGACGGTGTCGACCTGGTGGCCGAAGCGCAGGCTCGGCAGCGACTCGCTGGCCCAGCGGCAGTACGCGTCGTACTCGGCCCGGTCGATGTGGAACCGCTCGGCGAAGTAGAAGGGGAACAGCCGTCCCCGGGCCTTGAGATAGCTCAGGAAGGACCAGGGGCTGGCGGGCTCGACCAGGCTCACCAGGTCGGCCAGGAACGGCACCTGGAGGGTCGCGCCCTCGATCAGCAGCCCGGGGTGCCAGCGGAAGGCGCCGGCCCGCTCCAGGAAGGCGGCGGTCAGCCCGGGTACGCCGTCGGCCAGCGCGGCGAGGGAGAGGTTGAAGGGGCCGGTGCCCACCCCGAGCAGATCGAGGGGCTCTTCGCCGGCTTCTGACCGGGTCATCGGATACCTCCGTCGGTACGGGTGTCTGCGGCGGCGCGGACGTCGGCGCGGGGGCCACCGCCGGCGCGGGGGCCGGCCGGTACGGCGTCGGCCGGCGGCCGGCCGTCGGCGGCGGTGTCGATCAGCGGCCGGCTGTCGGCGACGAGCTTGAGCAGCCCGGCGAGGTCCTCGTCCCGCGCGGCGGGGTTGAGCAGGGTGGCCTTGAGCCAGAGCCGCTGCCGGCCGTCGGCGTCCTCGGCCAGCGCCCGGCCGAGCACCGCGCGGCCCTCGGCGAGCAGCGTCCGCCGGACCTCGGCGACGAGTTCGTCGCCCCGCTCGTCGGGCAGGGCGTCGGCGGCGGCCGGCCGGAACAGCACGGTGCTGATGCCGACGGGGCCGGGCCGGCGGCGCAGCGCCGGGTGCGCGTCGATCGCGCCGGCGAACCGCTCGGCGGCGGCCACACAGCCCTCGACCAGGCCGCCGAGGCCGCTGCGGCCGAGCGCCCGCAGGGTGGCGGCGACCTTCAGCGTGTCGGGGCGGCGGGAGGTGCGGATGGAGCGGCCGAGCAGATCGGGCAGGCCGGCCTCGGTGTCGTCGTCCGCGTTGAGGTAGTCGGCGCGGAACGCGAGCGGCTCCAGGGCCGAGGCGTCCGCCACGGCGAGCACGCCGGCCGCGACGGGCTGCCAGCCGAGCTTGTGGAGATCGAAGGTCACGGAGACCGCTGAATCGATTCCGCTGAGCCGGTCCCGGAGGCGTTCGCTGAACAGCAGGGGGCCGCCGTACGCCGCGTCCACGTGCAGTTCGGCGCCGTGCGTGGCGACCACCTCGGCGATCTCCGGCAGCGGGTCGATCATGCCCTCGTCGGTGGTGCCGGCGGTGGCCACGACCAGCGCGGGCGTGCCCCGGGTCTCGGCCAGCGCGCGGTCCAGCGCGGCCGGCAGCATCCGGCCGGCGCGGCACTCGACGGTCAGCGGGGTGGGCAGCCCCAGCATCCAGGCCGCGCGGTGCACGCTGTGGTGCGCGGTCGCGCCGCACAGCACCTGCACCGAGCGGGCGCCGCGCTCGCGGGCCCGCTCCCGGGCGAGCAGCAGGGCGACGAGGTTGGACTCGGTGCCGCCGCTGGTGATGATCGAGTCGGGCGCGGGGCGGCCGGGGTAGACGAGCTCGGCCAGCGCGGCCGTGGTGCGCTCCTCGATGACCCCGGCGGCCAGCGGCGGGCAGTGCAGATGGGCCGCGCAGTGCGGGTCGGCCGGGTCGGCCGCGCCCTCGGCGACGGCGCGGACGAGCGCGTCGAGGGCGGCCTCGGCCCCGACGCCCTCGGCGGGCAGCAGGGGTTCGCAGGCGGAGCGCACGCGGTCGGCCACGGCCTCGGGGCCGCCGCCGGGCAGCGGTCCGCCCCGGGCCGCGGCCCCCTCTTCGAGGGCGTTCAGCACCACGCCGGCCAGCCGCCGTACGGTGCGGGGCCCGTCGACCCCGCCCGCGACGGCGCCGGCGTCCACGGCCCCGGTGTTCAGGTGACCGGCCGGGGCGCCGGCCGCGCGTATGTGGTCGGCGTCGGACGCCGCGCTCATCGGTGACTCCGTCATGCCCCACGCTCCACACGGCTCGCGGCGATCGCCTTGGGCAGGGCGGCGGCGATGTGCCCGAGCACCCGCTCGGCCTCCTCGTCGCTGAGGATCAGCGGCGGCAGCAGCCGCATCACGGTGTCGTCGCGCCCGCCGAGTTCCAGCATCAGCCCCTCGTCGAGGCAGGCCGAGCGCAGGGCGGCGGCGAGGCCGGGGTTCGCCGGCAGCGAGCCGAGCCGGTCGGGGGTGCCGTCGGGGTCGACGACCTCGACACCGATCATCAGGCCGCGCCCGCGCACCTGGCCGAAGACGCCGTGCTCGGCGCCGATCTCGACCAGGCCCCTGCGGAGCCGCTCGCCCAGTTTCTCCGCGCGCTCGGCCAGTTGCTGCTCGGCGACCGTACGGAGGGTGATCTCGCCGGCGACCATGGCGAGGGTGTTGCCCCGGAAGGTGCCGGTGTGGTGGCCGGGGCGCCAGGTGTCGAGCTCGGGGCGGTAGGCGATGAGGGCCATGGGCAGGCCGCCGCCGACCGCCTTGGAGGTGACCAGGATGTCGGGGGTGACGCCCGCCCGCTCGCAGGCCCAGAAGTGGCCGGTGCGGCCGATGCCGGTCTGCACCTCGTCGATGATCAGCAGCACCCCGTGCTCGGCGGTGATCCGGCGGATCTCGCGCAGCCAGCCGTCCGGGCCCTCGACCACGCCGCCCTCGCCCTGGACGACCTCCAGGATGACCGCGGCGGGGGTGCCGACCCCGCTGCTGGGGTCGGTGAGCAGGCTCTCGAAGAGGCGGGCGGAGAGCTCGCCGGACTGCTCGCCGCCGACCCCGAACGGGCAGCGGTAGGTGTAGGGGAAGGGCAGCCGGGTCACCGGGACCGCGTCCGCGCCGACCGCGCCGCTCATCCGGGGCGGGCCGGAGACGGCCGAGGCGCCGAGCGTCATGCCGTGGTACGCGCCGGTGAAGGCGACGATGCCGCGCCGCCCGGTGGCGTTCTGGGCGAGCTTGAGCGCGGCCTCCACCGCGTCGGTGCCGGCCGGGCTGCAGAAGTGCACCCGCGCGTCGCCGCGGAGCGTGCCGGGGAGCCTGCCGAGCAACTCCTCGGTGAAGGCGTCCTTCTGCGGCGTGATCATGTCGAGGGCGTGCAGCGGCGCGCCCGAGCTGAGGACCGCCTGGAGCGCGGCGACCACCTCGGGGTGGTTGTGCCCGAGGGCGAGAGTGCCCGCGCCGGAGAGGCAGTCGAGGTAGCCGCGGCCGTCCGCGCCGGTGACCTGCGCGCCCGCCGCGCGCACCGGGGCGACCGGGAGGGTGCTGGCGTAGGTGCGGGCGGAGGATTCGCGGCGGGCCTGGCGGTCGAGGAGTTGGGCGCGCAGTGCACCGTTCGGCATGGCAGGTGCCCTTCGGTCGTGATGCTGAGGGTTCGTGCCCAGAGTCGGCACGACGGGCCGGTCATGGGAAGTCCACGACCGACCCGCGGGAGGTTAGGTTAGCCTAACTTTCTGACGCTCCGCATCGAGCATCGGGGCCGGAAGTACGCCGCCACGGGTATGAGATGTACAACCTCACCGGGGCTCCGGCTACAGCCGCGGCGGGGACATCGTGAACCGGGCGTTGATGGCCGCGTAGACGGTGCGCCGCTCCGGTTCTAGGTCCAGCGCGGGTGCGGTGTCCGCCTCGTGCGCCCCGGCGTACGCGGCGCGCGCCCGCGCACCGCCGCCCGTCGCCGCGGCCACGGGCATCGCGCCGACCATACCCTCGTCGGCCAGTTCGAGCAGCGCGGTCACCCGCGCGCCCAGCGCTTCCGCGTACTCGCGCGCCCGGCGCAGAGCGTCGCGCACCGCCCGCTGGCGCACCTCCCGGTGGACGGGGGAATCGGGGCGCAGATCCCACCACACCGCGTCAACCCGGGTCATCTCCAGTTCAGCACAACGAGTGGCCAGCTCGCCCACGACGGCGAGGTCCGCCACCGTCACCGTCGTCCTGACCTGCCCCTGATAGGCCCTGACCCGCTCGCCGCGACCCCGGCGGTCGAGCTGCGGGGCGACGGTGACCGCGCCGCTCTCGATCCGCTCCACCGCCTCGCCGTACTCCCGGACCAGCTCGAGCAGGTGCGCGTTGCGGCGCGTCAGATCCTCCAGGGCGCCGCGCCGGTCGGCGCCGCGGGCGCTCACGGCGACGGCGAGCCGGGCGATCTCGGGCTCGGCCTCGACCACGGCCTCGCCGCGCACGGAGACGCGGGGCCGGTCGGGGGCGCCGCGGGGTTCACTGTCAGGATCGCCCGGACCGTCGGGGCCGCCCGGACCGTCGGGGCCGTCGGGGCCACTGGAGGAACCGTGCGCCGTCGGTGTCGTCATGCCGCCACTGTGACACCCCGGCGGGCCGCCGGGCAGTCACCGGATCGCAACCTGCGAAGGGTGTCGTGAGGCGGGCCCGCTGGGCCAGAATCTACGCGCGTTGTGATCATCGGTGGTCACAGGGAGACATGACCACTCCCCCACGCATCAGCATGAACCGGACAGGGAGTCCTTTGATGTCGATCGACCGCAGAAAGTTCCTGGGCCGTACGGCGGCCACGGGGGCGGGGGTCGCACTCGCCGGCGCCGCCGTCGCGCCGACCGCACAGGCCGCGTCGGCCACGCCCGCCACGGGGGCCCGGGCCGCGGCGGCCGGCCAGGGGCGCGGGCGCTCCCCCCGGTACTCCTTCACCGTCATGGGCACCACCGATCTGCACGGTCACGTCTTCAACTGGGACTACTTCACCGACCGGGAGTTCGACGACAAGGCCCACAACGACGTCGGCCTCGCCAAGATCTCCACCCTGGTCGAGCAGGTCCGCGCCGAGAAGGGCCGCCGCAACACCCTCCTGATCGACGCCGGCGACACCATCCAGGGCACCCAGCTGTCCTACTACTACGCCAAGGTCGACCCGATCACCGGCGCCAACGGGCCCGTGCACCCCATGGCCCAGGCCATGAACGCCATCGGCTACGACGCGGCGGCGCTCGGCAACCACGAGTTCAACTACGGCATACCCGTGCTGCGGAAGTTCGAGGAGCAGTGCGACTTCCCGCTGCTGGGCGCCAACGCGCTGGACGCGAAGACGCTGCGGCCGGCCTTCCCGCCGTACAGCATGCACCGGCTGCGCACCCCCTGCGGGCGCGATGTGCGGGTGGCCGTCCTGGGCCTGACCAACCCCGGCATCGCCATCTGGGACCGGGCCCATGTCCAGGGGAAGATGACCTTCCCCGGCCTGGAGGAGCAGGCCGCGAAGTACGTGCCCAAGCTGCGGTCGATGGGCGCGGACGTGGTGATCGTCTCGGCGCACTCCGGCAGCAGCGGCACGTCCTCGTACGGCGACCAGCTGCCGCACATCGAGAACGCCGCCGCGCTCGTCGCCGAGCAGGTCCCGGGCATCGACGCCATCCTCGTCGGCCACGCCCACACCGAGATCCCCGAGTACCGGGTGAAGAACACGCAGACCGGCCGGGACGTCGTCCTCTCCGAGCCGCTCAAGTGGGGCCAGCGGCTCACCCTCTTCGACATCGCCCTGGTGTGGCAGCGCGGGCGCTGGACGGTGGAGTCGGTGGCGGCGAAGGTGCTCAACTCCAACACCGCCCCCGAGGACCCGCGGATCACCCGGCTCCTCGACGACGAGCACCGCAAGGTCGTCGCCTACGTCAACCAGGTCATCGGCACCTCCACCGCGGCGATGTCGGCCGCCGAGGCCGCCTACAAGGACACGCCGGTCATCGACTTCATCAACCACGTGCAGGCCGAGACGGTGCGCGAGGCCCTGGCCGGCACCGAGTACGCCGGGCTGCCCGTGCTGTCGCAGGCTTCCTGCTTCTCCCGGACGGCCGCGATCCCCGCGGGGAAGGTCACCCTGCGGGAGGTCGCGGGGCTCTACCCGTTCGAGAACACCCTGGAGGCGCGGCTGCTGACGGGCGCCCAGCTCAAGGAGTACCTGGAGTTCTCCGCGCGGTACTTCGTCCGCACCCCGGTGGGCGCGCCGGTGGACCCGGCCAAGCTGACCAACGCCGAGGGCATCCCGGATTACAACTACGACGTCGTGAGCGGTCTCTCGTACGAGATCGACATCGCCGCCGAGCCCGGTGCGCGCATCGTGAAGCTCACGCACGGTGACAAGCCGGTGGACCCGGCGGCGCGGTTCGTGCTCGCCGTGAACAACTACCGGGCGAGCGGCGGCGGCAACTTCCCGCACATCGCGGCGGCGAAGCGGCTCTGGGCCAACTCCGACGAGGTCCGCAACACGATCATCGGCTGGGTGAAGAAGACCGGGTCGATCGATGTGGCCCGGTTCGCCGCCACGGACTGGCGGCTCACCCGGGCCGGCGTCCCGGTGTTCTGACGCCCGGCCTTCGCGCCCCCGGCCCCGCGGCCCTCACGCCCGCGCCCCGGCCCCTCGGCCCTCACGCCCACGCCCCGGACCCGCGGCCCTCACGCCGGCTCGACCAGCTTGGCGAGGCGGCCGGGGGCCGGGGCCGCCGGCCGGCGCTCGGGCCGGCGCTCCAGCCCGAAGGTGGTGAACGCCGTCCGCTCGGGCAGCGGGAACGGCTCGCGGTCCGCCCCGGCCGCCGTGGTCAGCGCGTTGAGCACCACCGCGCTGCGCCAGGCGGCCAGGCCCAGGTCGGGGGCGCCCACCCCGTGGCTGTGCCGCTCCCCGTTCTGCACATAGACCGCGCCCTTGACGGACGGGTCGAGCACCAGGCGGTAGTCCTCGGTGACGCGCGGCCGCCCGGCGGCGTCCCGGCGCGTGTACGGGTCCAGCGGCGCGAGCATGGTGTCCGGCCGCCGCTCGCGATAGCCCGTGGCCAGGACCACGCCGTCCGTGGTCAGCCGGGTGCGGGCGCCCTGCTGCACATGCTCCAGATGCAGTTCGACCCGGGTGGTGGCCACCCGCCCGGCGGTGCGCACGGTCACCCCGGGGGTGATGACGACGTCCGGCCAGCCGCCGGCGAGGGAGCGGCGGTAGAGCTCGTCGTGGATGGCGGCCAGGGTCTCCGGGGCGGCGCCCCGCACCGGCTGCCACTGCCCGGCCAGGGTCCGGTCCCGTACGGACTCGGCGAGGCCGTGGAAGAAGCGGGCGTGGTCGGGGGTGAACTGCTCCAGGCCCAGCCTGCCGCGCTCCGCCGCGCCGAAGGCGGGCGACCGGGCCAGCCAGTGCAGCCCCTCCCGGCCGATCGGGCGGTGGCGCAGCAGGTCGAGGAAGACCTCGGCGCCGGACTGGCCCGCGCCGATGACGGTGACATGGGCGGCGGCGAGGAGCCGTTCGCGGTGGTCGAGGTAGTCGGCGGAGTGCAGCACGGGCACGGCCGGCGCGTCGGCCAGCGGGCGCAGCGGCTCGGGGACGTGCGGGGCGGTGCCGACGCCCAGCACCAGGTTGCGGGCGTAGGTGCGGCCGAGGGCCTCGGCCTCGCCCTCGGGGTCGAGCTGGGTGTAGTCCACCTCGAACAGGGCGCGTTCGGGGTTCCAGCGGGCGGCGTCCACCTGGTGGCCGAAGTGCAGGCCCGGGAGCCGCTGGCTCACCCAGCGGCAGTACGCGTCGTACTCGGCCCGCTGGATGTGGAACCGCTCGGCCAGGTAGAAGGGGAAGAGCCGCTCCCGGCCGCGCAGATAGTTCAGGAAGGACCAGGGGCTGGTCGGGTCGGCGAGGGTCACCAGATCGGCCAGGAAGGGCATCTGGAGCGCGGTGCCGTCGATGAGCAGCCCGGGGTGCCAGCGGAACTCCGGGGACTGCTCGTAGAAGGCGGTGCGCAGTCCGGGTACGCCGTGGGCGAGCGCGGCCAGTGAGAGGTTGCACGGGCCGATGCCGATGCCGACGAGGTCGAGGGGCTGGTCCGCGGCCGTGGCCTGGTCGGTGGTCATCGGCTGGTTCCTTCCGGGAGCCGGGAGTTCTGCTGCCGGCTGGAGTCTCTCCCGGTTGACCGGCTGGGACGGCGCCGGCGGCGGAACGCAACCCGAAAGTGGCACGGCGGCGGCCGGGAGGTGGCCGGTGGGTTCCGGTGCGTTGGCCGGAACCCACCGATCGGGGGCGCGCCGCCGGTCGCCGCGCACCTCAGGGGTACGCCGTCAGGCGCCGCGCACCCGCAGCGCCCGCCGCAGGTCGTCGAGTTCGTCGACGAGCCGGCGCCGCAGGGCGGGCACGGGGTCCGCCTCGCGCAGGCACTCCTCGCCCAGCCGCAGCGCCTCGGCGTCGACGCACGGGGCGGGGAAGGCGTACCGGCCGGCGGCCTCGGCGATGGCGGGCCCCCGGCGCGCGGCCAGGGCGACCACGTCGCGGTAGAAGCGGGGCACCCAGCCCCGTACGAGGTCGAGCTGCTCGGGCTGCCAGAAGCCCTGCGCGGTGGCGGTGAACAGGTAGTTCGACAGGTCGTCGGTGGCGAACAGCGCGGTCCAGGCGGCCGCCTTGGCCTCCTCGTCGGGGAGCGCGGCCCGGCAGCGCGCGGCGCCCTCCCGGCCGGTGGCGCTGGGGTCCCGGCGCAGCTCCGTCCCGATCTCGTCGTCGGTGACGGCGCCGAGCACGGCCAGGCGCTCCAGCAGCCGCCAGCGGAGCTCGGGGTCGAGCTCCGGGCCGCCGGGGACGGCGCCGGCGGCCAGCCACTCCCGGAGCTCGCCGGGCTCCTGGGCGCTGTCGATGAGGGTGCGCACGGCGGTGAGCCGCAGGCCGGGTCCCGAGCGGGGCGCGCGCAGCAGCCCGCGGCAGGTCGCGGTGAGGGCCGCGAGCGCGACCGGCCGGGCCTCGGGCGTCAGGAAGCGGTCGGCGATCCGGCCGCGGGCGAAGGCCAGCACGCCCTGGACGACGGCGACGTCGGTCTCGAACGGCAGATGGGCGTGGGCGGCGTCCAGATAGGCGGCCGGGGACAGTTCGCCGTCGCGGACCATGTCGCGGGCGGCGTTCCAGACGACCGCGCGGGAGAGCGGGTCGGGCAGCCCGGACAGCGACCGCTCGACCGTGTGCCAGGAGTCCGGGTCCAGGCGGATCTTGGCGTAGGTGAGGTCGCCGTCGTTGAGGAGCACCAGGTCGGGGCGGGGGCCGGCCCCGAGCCC